>JBOHYD010000194.1:0-4982 GCA_050737635.1 Luteimonas sp.
ACGCCACCCCGCAGCGACCCGGCGACCTGCGTCTGCAAACGCTCGCCAACGCCGCCGAGGTCACTTTCGGCAAACCCGACTCGCGCAACGCCCGCACGGTGATCGACGCGCTGCTCACGGCCGCCGACGGCTGCCTGTCCGGTGCGTTCGACGGCATGGTCACCGGCCCCGTGCACAAGGCCGCGATCAACGACGGCGGCATCGCCTACACCGGCACCACCGAGCTGCTCGCCCGCCACGCCGGCGTCGAAGTGGTGATGATGCTGGCCAACGACGTGATGCGCGTAGCGCTGGCGACCACCCACCTGGCGCTGGCGGCGGTGCCCGCGGCGATCACCATGCCGTCGCTGGAACGCACGCTGCGCTGTCTCGACGCCGCGCTGCGCGACAGTTTCGGCATCGCCGCGCCGGTGATCGCGGTGCTCGGCCTGAACCCGCATGCCGGCGAAGACGGCCATCTCGGCCGCGAGGAGATCGACGTGATCGCGCCGCTGCTCGACCGCCTGCGCGCCGCCGGCATGCGCCTGCATGGGCCGCTGCCGGCGGATACCGCGTTCTTGCCAGCCAAGCTGCGCGATTATGACGCGGTGCTCGCGATGTACCACGACCAGGGCCTGCCGGTGCTGAAGTACAGCGGCTTCGAGCATGCGGTCAACCTCACGCTCGGCCTGCCGTATCCGCGTGTCGCGGTCGATCACGGCACCGCGCTCGACCTCGCCGGACGCGGCAGCGCGGATCCGTCGAGCCTGCTTGCGGCGATCGCGGCCTGCGCACGGCTCGCGGCCCGGCGCGTGAAGCGAGGTCCCTCTGCCCTCGTTCCTGCCCCATGAGCGCCACCTTCAGCACCCCGGCGAAGAAATCCCTCGGCCAGCATTTCCTGCACGAGCGCGGGGTGGTCGCGAGGATCGTGCTGGCGATCGATCCATGTTCCGGCGATCACCTCGTCGAGATCGGCCCCGGCCAGGGCGCGATGACCTTGCCGCTGCTCGATCGCCATGGCGCGCTGACCGCGATCGAGTTCGATCGCGATCTGCTCGCACCGCTCGCCGCCGCCGCCGCCGCGCATGGTGAATTGCAACTCATCAACGCCAACGTGCTCGACGTCGATTTCACCGCGCTCAGCGGCGGCACGCCGATCCGGCTGGTCGGCAATCTGCCCTACAACCTGTCGTCGCCGATCCTGTTTCATGCGCTCGATCACGCATTGATGATCCGCGACATGCACTTCATGCTGCAGAAGGAAGTCGTCGAGCGCATGGCCGCGGGCCCCGGCAGCAAGGTCTACGGCCGGCTTAGCGTGATGCTGCAGGCCTACTGCGAGGTGAGCGCGCTGTTCACCGTCGCGCCAGGCGCATTCAAGCCGCCGCCTAAGGTCGATTCGGCCGTGGTACGACTGGTGCCGCGCGCGCCTGAGCGCATCGGCGTGGTCGATCCAAAGCGCTTTGCCGATGTCGTGCGTGCCGCGTTCGGCCAGCGCCGCAAAACCCTACGCAACGCCCTGCAGCTGGTCTGCGACGCGCAGCAGATCAGCGACGCCGGCATCGATCCGCAGACCCGCGCCGAACGCGTCGCAGTCGAGGATTTCGTGCGTCTGGCAAACCAATTGCATGCCGCGTAGTCCACGCGTTCACCGCCAGCGCTTACACTGAGCCCATGGAAGAGACCTCCGACTACACGCTCGAAATCCAGATCGCGACCAGGTTCCTCGACGACGAATCCGCGCCCGACAACAACCGCTACGTGTTCGCGTACACCATCCGCATCCGCAATCTCGGCAGACTGCCAGCGCAGTTGCTGTCGCGGCATTGGGTGATCACCGACGCCAACGGCAAGACCGAGGAGGTGCGCGGCGAAGGGGTGGTCGGCGAGCAGCCGCGCATCGAACCCGGCGAGCAATTCACCTACACCTCTGGCGCGGTACTCGAGACCGCGGTCGGCACTATGCGCGGCAGCTACGACATGCTCGGCGACGACGGCACGCGTTTCGACGCGCCGATCCCGCCGTTCACGCTGTCGATGCCGCGGACCCTGCACTAGGGCCTGCCGACACATGGCAGTCTGGGCCATCGGCGACCTGCAGGGTTGTTACGACCCGACGCGCCGCCTACTTGATCGCATCCGCTTCGACCCCACGGTCGACCGGCTGTGGTTCTGCGGCGACCTCGTCAACCGCGGCGGCGAATCGCTGCAAACCCTGCGCCTAGTGCATTCGCTGCGCGACAGCGCGGTGACCGTGCTCGGCAATCACGACCTGTCGCTGCTGGCGATCGCCGAGCGCCGCGAAGACGAGCAACGCAAGGTCAACGCCGACCTGCAGGGCGTGTTGTTTGCCCCCGATCGCGACATCCTGATCGACTGGCTGCGCACCCAGCCGCTGGTGCACGCCGACCGCAGTCTCGGCTGGATGATGGTGCACGCCGGCCTGGCGCCGAAATGGACCACGCAGCTCGCCGAAGCGCATGCGCGCGAAGTCGAAGCGATCCTGCGCGGCGGCGACTATCGCGGCTTGTTCAAGCAGATGTACGGCGATCGGCCACCGTGGTCGTCAACGCTGACCGGCCCCGACCGCCACCGCGCGATCATCAACGCCTTCACGCGAATGCGCTACTGCACACCGCGCGGCCGCATCGCGTTCGACGAAAAAAACGCACCCGGCACGCAGCAGCCCGGCCTGTATCCGTGGTACGACGTGCCCGGCCGCGCCGAGCGCGATCTGAAGATCGTCTGCGGCCATTGGAGCACGCTCGGCCTGTTCATCGGCCACGGCGTACACGCCATCGACACCGGCGCGGTCTGGGGCGGCACGCTGACCGCGCTGCAGCTCGACAGCGATGAACTGCGCGTGGTGCAGGTACCGGGGCGCGGCGTCGTCGAGACACCCGGCCACTGACGCCTCTGCCGCAACCGCGCACCGGCCGATGCGCGCGTCAAACACGGCCCTCCGTGCACACAGCAATGCGCGCGTGCAGCCGCGTGTAGTCGACGAATGCGAAGTCGAATGCATGCCGGGCATCGGCCTGACGCTCCTCGCGCATCTCGACCCGCCACTGCCCGGGATCGAACGCCGGAAACCAGGTGTCGGCATCCGTTACCGACACCTCGACATGGGTCAGATGCAGCATGTCGGCGTGCGGCAGCGTCAGCGCGTAGACCTCCGCGCCGCCGATCACGCATAGCTCGTCGGCACCGCCGTCGCCTGCCATCGTCAGCGCATCGTCAAGCGATGCCACCGCCTGCATGCCGGCAAACGGCGTCCGCCGCGATCGCGTCAGCACCAGATTGCGCCGCTTTGGCAGCGCGCGGCCGAGGGATTCCGCGGTCTTGCGGCCCATCAGCACCGGCTTGCCGAGGGTCAGCGCCTTGAAGCGCTTCAGATCGTCGGGCAACTGCCACGGCAGCGCATTGCCTTGACCGATCGCGCGATGGCGATCGAGCGCGGCGATCAGCACCAGCCGCATGCTCACACCGCGACCGGCGCCTTGATCGCCGGCCACGGATCGTAGCCGTCGATGGCGATGTCGTCGTAGCTGAAACCGAAGATGTCGGTCACTTGCGGGTTGAGCCGCAGCGTCGGCAGCGCACGCGGTGCGCGCGCGAGCTGCTCGCGAGCCTGCTGGTAATGATTGGAATACAGATGCGCATCGCCAAAGGTGTGCACGAAATCGCCGACATCCAGGCCAGTGGCGTGGGCGACCATCTGGGTGAGCAGTGCGTAGCTCGCGATGTTGAACGGCACGCCGAGGAAGATGTCGCCACTGCGCTGATAGAGTTGGCAGCTCAGTTTGCCGTCGACAACGTAGAACTGGAACATCGTGTGGCAGGGCATCAGCGCCATCTTCGCCAGATCGGCGACGTTCCACGCGCTCACCACCAGCCGGCGCGAATCCGGATTGCGCCTGATCTCGTCGACCACCCAGCGGATCTGGTCGATCTCGCCGCCGTCGGCAGCCGCCCAGCGCCGCCACTGCTTGCCGTACACCGGCCCGAGCTCGCCGTCGGCATCCGCCCACTCGTCCCAGATGCCGACCTTGTTGGCATTGAGATAGGCGATATTGGTGTCGCCCTGCAAAAACCACAGCAGCTCATGGATGATCGACTTGAGATGCAGCTTCTTGGTGGTGACCAGCGGAAAACCCTGTGCCAGGTCAAAGCGCATCTGCCAGCCGAACACGCTGCGCGTGCCAGTACCGGTGCGGTCGGATTTCTCGCTACCGTGGTCGAGCACATGGCGCAACAGATCGAGGTAGGGGCGCATGGCGGACTCGTGTAGGAGCGGCGGCAGCCGCGACGGTGTCAGGCGGTGTCGGGCCGGGGGGGTGTCGCGGTGGTCGCGATCACCGGCTGCAGGGTCGGTGACCGGTGCGACAGCCACAGCCAGAACAGCCCGATCGCGATCAGCGGCGCGCTCAGCACTTGGCCCATGGTCAGCCAGCCGAACGCGAGATAGCCGATCTGCGCGTCGGGCAGGCGCACAAACTCCACCGCGAAGCGGAACACGCCGTACAGCAGCACAAACAGCCCCGACAGCGCATAGCGCGGACGCGGCTTGCGCGAGTACCACCACAGGATGCAGAACAACGCCACGCCTTCGAGCGCGAACTGGTACAGCTGCGACGGATGCCGCGCGAACACGTTCAACGCACCAGAGTGGAACTGCGCGCGCAAGCTCTCCGGGACCAGATTGGCCAGTTGCGGCGGCAGCGATTGCGGAAACACCACGCCCCACTGGCCGTCGGTCGGCTTGCCCCAGAGCTCGCCATTGATGAAATTGCCCAGCCGCCCAAGACCGAGGCCCGGCGCGCCCAGCGGCACGATGAAATCCGCCACGTCGAAGAAATGCAGCTTGTGCCGCCGCGCCCACCACGCGATCGCCGCCATCACTCCGAGCATGCCGCCGTGGAAGCTCATGCCGCCCTCCCAGATTCTGAGGATCTGTAGCGGCTGCACGAGGTAGGTGGGCAAGTCGTAGAACAGGATGTAGC
>JBOHYD010000195.1:0-5405 GCA_050737635.1 Luteimonas sp.
TCTTGCGGTGTCTTGAACTCCACCGTCAGCTGATCCAAAGTCTCTTTGCTCAATGCCATGTCGCTGCTCCTCGCGGCCAAGGCCGCATCTTCTCAAAGGGCAGTTACACAGTTCAATTTACAGACCCCCAACGGCACGCGCTCTTCGCCGAACATCGTCTGGAAGCTCTGCAACGCAGGCTTCCAGTGATGGATCGCCTTCCAGTTCTTCGACGCCTCCCGGATCGCCACGAACAACGCCTTCAAGGCCGCGTCGTCGTTGGGGAAGATCAGCCGGTTGCGGGTGTATTTGCGCATGACCCTGTTCAGCGACTCGATCGCGTTGGTCGTGTCCCCCAAGGGGACTTCCTTCGGGGCGTAGATCACCTTGCGGACTTCCGGCAGGAACGGGAAGAACGGGATGATGTTGTCCCAGTTGCCGCGCCACAGCCGTACCACCGCCTTGTACTTCGCACCCCACGCCGCTTCGAAAGCATCCAGCTCGCGCGCCGCCTCGTCGGCCGTGGCCGATGGGTAGATGCGCTTGAGCGCGGCCACCACGGCCTTGACGTCCTTGCTGCTGACGTAACGCAGGCTGGCGCGCACCAGGGGCACGATGCACAGCTGGGTCAAGGTCTTGGGGAACACCACGTTGACCACGATTCCATCCAGCCACACGATCGGGTAGATCGCCTCCAGCGGCCGTGTCTGCCATAGCCGCGCCTCGTCCAGCACCGCATCGGTCACCTGCGCGATCCAATGCGTGCGAGATCGTGACGCCGTACAACTCCAGCAGCGCCGATTCGATGTCACGCGTGCTCATGCCACGGGCGTACAGGGGCAGGATCTTCTCCTCCATCCCCGCCAACCGTACCTGCCGCTTGGGCAGCAACGGCGGCTCGAACGTCCCCTCGCGGTCGCGCGGGGTCTCCATCCGCAGATCGCCCACCGCGCTTTGCACCGTCTTGCGGCTCTTGCCGTTGCGCGGGTTGCCGCCCGCCACCACGCCGTGCCGTTCGTGCCCCAGATGCGCCTGCATCTCGGCCTCCAACGCGCGGTTGATCATGTGCTGCAGTATCTGCGAGTACAGCTTCTCCACATCCTGCGGGGTCTTGCACTCCCCAGTCAGCTCCTCCAGCAGCGTCTTCGTCAACGCCATGTCTCTGCTCCTCGCGGCCTGGCCGCATCCTCTCAAAGGGCAGTTACACAGTTCAATTTACAGACTCTACCTTTGCGGTGATGCCGCAGCGCTGGGTCGTGGAACGCTCCTTTGCTTGGTTAGAGAAGTGCCGCCGGCTATGGAAGAACGGCGAGCGCAAGCTCAATACCAACCTGCAATTCATCCACCTCGCCTTCTTGGCGCTGTTACTCAGAAGATTTTAAACAGGCTCTGAGGGTCTGTTGACAATTACCCCAGCCAGAGGAAGGCTGCCGCGAGTGCGATGAACGCCGAGAAGTGACCGGCACGCTTCTCATAGCGCGTCGCAATTCGACGGAAGTGCACGCCGTCCTACAATCGCCTCATGCCCGCGCCCGTCTCACCTGTCGTTGCTGCCAGCGCACTGCGCGCCGGCGGCGTCATCGCCTATCCCACCGAAGCGGTCTGGGGGCTGGGCTGCGATCCCTTCGATGAAACCGCCGTGCGGCGGCTGCTGGCGATCAAGCAGCGCAGCATCGACAAAGGCTTGATCCTGATCGCGGCATCCGGGCGTCAGCTCGACGGCCTGATTGACCGCGATGCGATCCCGCCCATGCACCGCGACGCGATGCGCGCGTCGTGGCCAGGCCCGCACACCTGGATCGTGCCGGCCACCGCGCGCGTGCCGCGCTGGATCACCGGCGCACACGACGGCGTGGCGGTTCGGGTGAGTGCGCATCCGGTGGTGATCGCGTTGTGCGAAGCGTTCGGCGGCGCGATCGTGTCGACCAGCGCCAATCGCACCGGTGCACCGCCGCCACGCACCATCACAGAGGTTGATCCCGCGCTGCGCGCGGCGCTCGATGCCCTCGTCGACGGCGACACCGGCGACAGCGCACGGCCGAGCACGATCCGCGACGTCCGCAGTGGACGGCTGCTGCGCGACTGACCTGCGACCGCGCGGCATCGCGTCAGCTGCGTCGAATCGAGGGACAGAGTGACTGAAGAGCGCGACCATCGGCACGATCGATATCGCGCATCGACGTTGGTGGGCGGCCGGCAGGGCGTGAGGCTTCACGGACACCGCCAATTTCGTTGCAAAAGAAACTGGTTGTACCGGCGATCGCGCCGAGACCGCAGGCGCGCGGCACGCACACGCCGCCGCTCATCGACAGGCATGTCCGGCCGTTTGCCGCACCGCACAAAATGTGATTTAGTCGGATCACGCGAGCGCACGGCAGCGGCGTCACAGAGACCGCCGCGGTCTGCGTCGCCCCTTCCTTTCTGGCTTTGACGATGCGGACCATTCCGGATCGGGGCCTCTACGACCCCGGCGATGAACACGACAGCTGCGGCTTTGGACTGATCGCGCGCGTGCGCGGCGGCGGCGCGCGCGAACTCGTTGACGCCGCGCTCGAAGCGCTCGCGCGCATGGGCCATCGCGGCGGTGTCGCCGCCGATGGTGCCTCCGGCGACGGCTGCGGCGTGCTGCTGTGCGGCGTCGATGCTTTTGTGCGCACGCTCGCCGACGACGCGCGCATCGCGCTCGACGATGCCGCTGCGTGCGCGGCCGGCATGGTGTTTCTGCCGCACGACACCGCCGAGGCCGCGCGCTGCCGCGAGACCATCGATGCGGAATTGCGTCGCGCCGGTGTCGCCGCCGCCGGCTGGCGTGTGGTGCCGATCGACGCCTCGGCCTGCGGCGATCTCGCGCGCGGTTCGATGCCGAGGATCGAACAGGTGCTCGTGCAGTCCGCCGAACTTGCCGGCGATGCCTTCGAGCGCGCGCTGTTCCTCGCGCGGCGGCGCTGTGAAGTGGCACTGGTCGAAGTCGATGCGTTCTACGTGGTCGGCCTGTCCTCAAAGCTGCTCGGCTACAAGGCCATGGTGCTGCCGCAGCGGTTGTCGGCGCTGTTCCCGGACCTGCAGCGCGCCGATCTCGCGCCGCGCGCGGTGGTGTTCCACCAGCGCTTCTCGACCAACACCCTGCCGCGCTGGAAGCTCGCGCATCCGTTCCGCCGCCTCGCCCACAACGGCGAGATCAACAGCATCGAAGGCAACCGGCGCTGGGCGCAGGCGCGGCGCAATGTCTGGCGCTCGAGCCTGCTCGACGTCAGCGAATTCGATGCGCTGGCGTCGATGCACGGATCGGATTCGCAGACCCTCGACAACATGCTCGAATGGCTGCTGCTCGGCGGCATGGACCTGCTCAAGGCGATGCGCATCCTGATGCCGCCAGCCACGCAGTCGCTCGAATACAAAGACACCGAGCTCGCCGCGTTCTACGACTACTACGCGATTAACTCCGAACCCTGGGACGGCCCGGCCGGGGTGGTGATGTGCGACGGTCACTATGCCGCCTGCACGCTCGACCGCAACGGCCTGCGCCCGGCGCGCTGGGCGCTGTCGGACGACGGCATCTTTGTGATCGCCTCCGAGGTCGGCGTCTGGGACATCGCACCGGAGAACGTCGTCGCCAAGGGCAAGCTCGGCCCCGGCGAGATGATCGCTGTCGACCTCTACAACGACACCCTGCTCGACTCCGAGGCCATCGACCGCATCAACCGCCGCCGTGCGCCATACAAGCAATGGCTCAAGGCCGGCATGACCTACCTGCACACCGAGCTGATCGATCCGGCGCTGACCGACGCGCCGTTCAACGCCGACACGCTGCTGGGTTTTCAGAAACTCTTCCAGCTCACCCGCGAGGAACAGGAATCGGTATTGCGGCCGCTGGCCGAGACCGAGCAGGAAGGCATCGGCTCGATGGGCGACGACATCCCGATGGCGGTGCTGAGCGCGCGCGTGCGGCCGCTGTACGACTGTTTCCGGCAGGCGTTTGCGCAGGTCACCAATCCGCCGATCGATCCGCTCAGAGAGGCCTGCGTGATGACGTTGGCCACGCAGATCGGCCGCGAGGGCAATCTGTTCGACGACACCCCCGACAACGTCAACCACGCGGTGCTGAACTCGCCCGTGCTGTCGCAGCGCAAGCTCAATCAGTTGTTGGCGCTGCCGCGCTTCAAGCAAAAATATCGCTTCGTCGATCTGTTCTTTGCGTCCGACGAATCGCTGCACGCGGCCGTGCAGCGCCTCTGCGCCGAAGCCGAGACCGCCGCGCGCGCGGGGATCGAACTGCTGGTGCTCAGCGACCGTCGCCCGCGGCGCGGCGCGGCCGCGATTCATGCCTTGCTCGCGACCGGTGCCGTGCATCAGCATCTGGTGCGCGCCGGCGTCAGATGCGACGTCAACCTGATCGTCGAGACCGGCACCGCGCGCGACCCGCACCACTTCGCCTGCCTGATCGGCTTCGGCGCGACGGCGGTGTATCCGTATCTGGCCTACCAGACCCTGCACGCGCTCGGCCGCCGCGGCGTGCTCGGCGCCAAACCGAGCGCCGAGCCGCTGCAGATCGGCCGCAGCTACCGGCGCGGCGTCAAGAAGGGCCTGCTGAAGATCATCTCGAAAATGGGCATCGGCAATATCGCCAGTTATCGCGGCGCGCAGTTGTTTGAGATCGTCGGGCTCGACGACGAGGTGGTCGCGACCTGTTTCGAGGGCACGCCGTCGCGCATCCGCGGCGCCGGCTGGGCACGGCTGGAAGCCGACGCGCGCGCGCTGGCCGCGCACGGCTGGGACGACAACGCGCTGCCCGAACCCGGCGGTCTGCTGCACTACGTGCACGGCGGCGAATACCACCAGTTCAATCCCGACGTGGTCACCTCGCTGCAGCGCGCGGTCAAGTCCGGATCGCGCGACGACTGGCGCGTGTACGCCCGCCACGTCGACACACGCCCGCCGGCGGCGCTGCGCGACTTGCTGCAGCTCAACATCGCCGACGCGCCGACAGCGCTCGACGACGTCGAGCCGGTATCGCGCATCGTCAAGCGCTTCGACTCCGCGGCGATGAGCCTCGGTGCACTGTCGCCGGAGGCGCACGAGGCCCTCGCGATTGCGATGAACCGCCTCGGCGGCCGCAGCAACTCCGGCGAAGGCGGCGAAGACCCCGCGCGTTATCACGACGAGCGCCGCAGCCGGATCAAGCAGGTCGCATCGGGCCGCTTCGGCGTCACGCCCGAATACCTGATCAACGCCGACGTGCTGCAGATCAAGGTCGCGCAGGGCGCCAAACCCGGTGAAGGCGGCCAGCTGCCGGGCAGCAAGGTCAACGCACTGATCGCACGGCTGCGCTACGCCAAGCCCGGGATCGGCCTGATCTCGCCGCCGCCGCACCACGATATCTATTCGATCGAGGACCTCGCGCAGCTGATTTTCGACCTGCGTCAGGT
>JBOHYD010000196.1:0-3684 GCA_050737635.1 Luteimonas sp.
AGCTCGCTCTGCACGTCCAACAGCAGCGGAAACCGCCGGCGTCGGGCCGGGTCGGGATTCTCGTACGCCGCATACTGCGCGGCGCGGCGCGGGCCACTGGGCGGTTTCGGCTTTTGCGGCGTCACGCCTTTAGAACTCGCGCAGGCCGTCGCTGAAAACGCCTTCGTCTTCGACCTGACGGTTGTAGGCCGCGATCGCAGCGCGATTTTCGATCAGCCAGCGCTCGCGCCAAGTGTCGCGCAGGCGCTGTGCGAGCGCCTGCTCCAGCGTGGCCGACAGATTGATGTCGAACGCCCTGGCCTGTTCCAGCAGCTCGGCATTGATGCTGAGATTGGTGGCGCGCTTGGGGCCGCGGGCCGCGTCGCGCACTTGCGGCTTCATCACTCGTCTCCAGCTGAGTCGTGCGCATAATCTATGCGCATCTTGCTGTGCCGTCAACGAAGTCCGGGAACCGAATTCCAGGCCCGGCTGCGCAGCGCGTAGGAGTGCGGGGAGAGGAGCGAGAAGTGAGTAGGCCGGGGTGAGCTTTTACTCATTTCTCACTCCTCATTTCTCACTCCTAAGAATCAGCCCTGCAACCGCTTCGCGATCGCCGCGCCGAGATCGCCCGGCGACTTCACCGTGGTGACGCCGGCCTTCTCGAGCGCGGCGAACTTGCCTTCGGCGGTGCCGGTGCCGCCCGACGCGATCGCGCCAGCGTGGCCCATGCGCTTGCCCTTCGGGGCCGAGGCGCCGGCGATGAAACCGACCACCGGCTTGGTCACGTATTCGCTGATGAATTCCGCGGCTTCCTCTTCGGCGCTGCCGCCGATCTCGCCGACCAGGATGATGCCGGCGGTCTGCGCGTCGTCCTGGAATAGTTTCAGGCAATCGACGAAGTTCAGTCCGTTGATCGGATCGCCGCCGATGCCGATCACCGTCGACTGGCCGAGGCCGGCATCGGTGGTCTGCTTGACGGCTTCGTAGGTCAGCGTGCCCGAGCGCGACACGATCGCGATCTTGCCGGGCATGTGGATATGGCCGGGCATGATGCCGATCTTGCACTCGCCCGGGGTGATCACGCCAGGGCAGTTGGGGCCGACCAGCACGACGTCGTCATAGCCCTTCAATGCATTCTTGACGCGCAGCATGTCGAGCACCGGGATGCCCTCGGTGATGCAGACGATGACCTTGATGCCGGCGTCGGCGGCTTCGAGGATGGCGTCGGCCGCAAACGCTGGCGGCACATAGATCACCGAGGCGTTGGCGCCGGTATCAGTGACCGCCTCAGCGACGGTATTGAACACCGGCAGGCCGAGATGCTCGCTGCCGCCCTTGCCCGGGGTGACGCCGCCGACGACCTTGGTGCCGTATTCGACCATCTGCTCGGCATGGAAGCTGCCCTGCTGGCCGGTAAAGCCCTGCACGATCACCTTGGTGTTTTTGTTGATCAATACGCTCATTCGATCATTCCTCGAAATATCGGTTGGTTGGCCGGCTTCGCAACGCGCCACAATCGTTCGCGATACCAACGATCGCTCAGGCGATACCTCCACAACCCGGCGCCGTCGTTGCGCGGCGATGCCGCCCGGTGACTGAAGCGGCTGGAAAGTGGCCGTCAGCGGTACGCAATCATGCCCAGGTCAGGCGGCTTGCTTGGCGGCGGCGACGGCCTTGCTGGCGCCGTCGTTGATGTCGTTGGCCGATTCGATCGCCAAGCCGCTGTTGGCGAGCAGCGCCTTGCCGGCTTCGACGTTGGTGCCTTCCAGGCGCACGATCACCGGGATGGTCACGCCGACCTCCTTGACCGCGGCGATGATGCCCTCGGCGATCATGTCGCAGCGCACGATGCCGCCGAAGATATTGACGAAGATCGCCTTGACCTCGTCCGACGACAGGATCAGCTTGAAAGCTTCGCTCACCCGCTCCTTGGTCGCGCCGCCGCCGACGTCGAGAAAGTTCGCCGGCGTGCCGCCTTCGAGTTTGATCACGTCCATCGTCGCCATCGCCAGGCCGGCGCCGTTGACCATGCAGCCGATGTCGCCGTCCATGGTCACGTAGTTGAGGTCGTGCTCGCTGGCCAGCACCTCGGTCGGATCTTCCTGCGCGGTGTCGCGCATCGCGACGAGATCGGCGTGGCGGAAGCTGGCGTTGTCGTCGGAGTTGACCTTGCCGTCGAGCACCGCGAGGTCGCCGTTGGTGAGGATCGCCAGCGGGTTGAGCTCGACGAGCGCCAGGTCCTTGTCGTTGAACAGCTTGTACAGCCCGAGCATGATCTTGGTCAGCTGGTTGACCTGCTTGGCGTTGAGGCCGAGGCCGAAGCCGAGCTCGCGGCACTGGTAGGCCTGCAGGCCCTGCACGAAGTTGACATTGAGGGTCTGGATTGCGTCGGGGTTTTCTTCGGCGGTCTTCTCGATCTCGACGCCGCCGTCGCTGGAGGCGATAAAGGTCACCGACTGTGTGCCGCGGTCGACCAGCACCGACAGGTACAGCTCCTTGGCGATGTCGGTGGCTTGGGTGACCAGTACGCTGTCGACCGGCAGCGCGACGCCGGCGGACTGGTAGGTCTCCATCTTGGTGCCGAGCATCGCGGTGGCGTAATCCTTGACTTGGTCGAGGGTCTTGGCGAGCTTGACGCCGCCGGCCTTGCCGCGACCGCCGGCGTGGATCTGCGCCTTGACCACCCAGAAGTCGCCGCCGATGGTTTTCGCGGCATCGACGGCCTCGTCAGGCGTGCGTGCGACGCAGCCGGCCGGGACGGCGATGCCGTAGTCGGCAAATAGCTGCTTGGCCTGGTATTCGTGGAAATTCATATGTGGTCCGTCGTGTGGGGGACGTGCTGGAGAGAACAGTCGCGCGCGACAGGTGCCTGCGCGGCGGCGGGCGGCGGATCACGGGCGGGCGCATAGTTTCGCCGATGCGCAGGCCGCGGGCAAAACGGCTGGGCTGCGCGAGACCGCAGCGCAGCCGATCGCGTGATCCGCAGCAACCCGCCAGGCCTGCGATGCGGCATTCCGATCGCCGCGGCACGCGGCCATGGCCGCTGCCTCCGGGCAGCCGCTGTCGACCCGCGCCCTATACTCGCCGGATGCCGTTTTCCGCTGCCTCGCTGCTGACGCCCTATGCCATCACCGATGGTTCGATCCAGCAGGCACTGCGCCGCGAGCTGTACATGTTTGCCTTGTACCGCACGCTCGAAGCCGCGTTGCTGGCGCTGGTGGTGTTCAGCCCGTTCGGCGACATGGCCGGCCCGCCGCGCGACTTACTGCTCGCTCGCAGCGTCGCGTTTGCCTACCTGCCGATGGCGGTCGTGCTGCTGCTGGCATCACGGCGCGACGGTTCCGCGCTCGGCTGGCAGGCGCTGATCGGCGTCGGCGTGGACATCGCACTGGCGGCGTTGATCACTCACGCTCTGCCAGACGCGGGGCCGGGCGTGGCGATGATGCTGCTGTTCAATGTTGGCGCGGCGGCGCTGTTTGTGCCGCTGACCGCGGCGATGGCGATCGCCGCGGCCGCCGCCGCCGCGCTGGCCGGCGAATACATCTGGACCAGCCTCGGCAGCCTGCCGTTCGAGCGTCCGCTGGCCGAGGTGTTGATGTTTTCGGTCAGCTTCTTCGCGATGGTCACGGTCAGCAATCTGCTCGGCCGGCAGATGCGCGACAGCCTCCAGCGCGCCGATGCGCGCACCGCCGAGGCCACCAACCT
>JBOHYD010000197.1:0-3087 GCA_050737635.1 Luteimonas sp.
GTCGGGCG
This sequence comes from Luteimonas sp., assembly GCA_050737635.1. Lineage (GTDB taxonomy): Bacteria > Pseudomonadota > Gammaproteobacteria > Xanthomonadales > Xanthomonadaceae > Luteimonas. Next base: position 9 of record JBOHYD010000197.1, read on the forward strand.
CTGGTGGCGCGCCGATGATGACCGCGGCCGGCTTCGGCGCGCGTGCCAGCAAGGGCCAGGACACCCTGGTCAAGCATGCGATGGAAGGCTTCACCGGCACGGCCGGCGTGATGCCGGCCAAGGGCGGCAACCCGGCGCTGACCGACGAGCAGGTCAAGGCAACCGTCGACTGGATGCTCGCCAACCTCAAATGATCCGCCTGCAGTGATCATCGGCCCGCTGATCTTGCCCCTCAATCTCGGACACTCGTCTAAGCGACACGGGATCGCTCGCATTCGATAGCGGCATGCAACCAGCGATGGCGTCATGGGCATGCGCCGCGGATGCACGAGCAGCTGGGCGACGAAGGCAAGGCGGCGAGCCCGAAGCGCATCGCGCGGCGGATGGCCAAAGATGGCCTGTCTGGCGTTCCGCAACGACGACCGTGGTGCAAGAAGGGGAGCGGCGCGCGGCCGGCCTTTGTCCGCAACCACGTGGAGTGCGACTTCACGGCCTTGGAGCCGAACACCAAGTGGGCGACCGAGATCACCTACCTCCCACCGCGCAGGGCTGGCTTTCCTTGTGCGTCGTTGTGGACCGCTATGGCAAAAAGGTCGTGGGCGGGTCGATGTCCAGCATCCAGGACCGGAGCCTGGTGCTAAAAGCGGTGCTGATGGCCGGCTGGCAGCGTTCGGGCAGGGATCCGCTGGTCCTGCACTCCGATCGCGGCACCCAGTTCACCAGCGGCGAGTACCAACCGTTTCTCGCGGACCACCATCGGGTTGAGCAGCATGAGCGCGGTCGGACACTGCGGCGACAACGCCGCGGCCGAGGGCTTCTTCGGCTTGCTCAAGCGCGAGCGGGTCAATCGCCGACGCTTCCTCACCTTGGTCGAGGCACGTTCCGACGTGTTCGACTACATTGAGCGCTTCCACAATCCCCGGATGCAACGCAGGCTGGACAGCCGGGACCAGAAGTTCATAGCCTTAACTCAACTGTCCGTGGAAACGGGGGAGAACCCCCGCCGAGAAGACGCTCGTCCGCAAGGCCCTGGGGCGGCTGCACGCCGACGATCAGGCCACGCTACGGCAAACGCTCGCGGCCATCGTCGGCTGAGAAGCCCGCGCAAAGCGCGGGCTTCGGTCGGGCAACACAGGCAAGGCAACGGATTACCAATCGCCTTCCAACTCCGACAAGCCAGCCTTGCGCCGGCTCTCGACGATGTAGGCGATGTAGGCGATGTACTTCGGGGCGTTTCCCCGATCACTGTTGGCATCGATGACGCGCAGCCATTGGACATCCCACGACGCTATCCCTCCTCCCGGGCGACGTCCAGCTGCTTCATTCGCAACAGCCCTATCTACATCGTCCTGCCAGTCGCACCACATCCTTGGCGTATCAAGCAAGATCACATTTCCTTGTGCATCCTTTTTCCTGATTAGCGCTGAGTGTCAGCAGTACTGTGGATAATTTCTACAAGCAATTGATGCTGCTGGAATTTTTTGGCGCTTCCGCTCTGGCGCAACTCAATTCTGAAACCTACTGGGGCTGCTTCAAATGGAGCTTTCCACGCCATTTCTGGCAAACCAACTGACACTCAGCACTAATCAGGAGACCCGATGCAGATCAAACCGCGCAGCCGCCCATGCAAAAGTGATAGCCCAACGCCGGAACGTCGTCAAGTGAAATCCGTGATGTAGTGGGCGGCTGACGAGAGGCCGGTGTTGGTTGCTGTTTTTTGCGCAATGGCTTCCGTCAACACGGCTAAAGCGGCAATAAGACAACGTGCCGCAACGCCGCGTGGCACAACCCGGATCACGAGCGTTGCTGATCGGCGCGTACCTGCGCACGCGCTGAACCCGCAGCGCCTATCATCGCGCGCATGAGCACGCCCCCTCCCGCCGCCGGCACGCCGGCCTTCCCGAGCGCATCGGCCACCCTGTTGCTGCCCGGCCCGGTCGGCCCCCTGGAAGTGACGGTCGACCCGCCCGAGGCCGGTGTTGCGCCGTTGCCGCTGGTCGCGATCGTCTGCCATCCGCTGCCCACCGAAGGCGGCACGATGCACAACAAGGTGGTGACGATGACCGCGCGCGCCGTGCGCGAACTCGGCGCCAGCACGGTGCGCTTCAACTTCCGCGGCACCGGCCAGTCCACGGGCCGCTATGACGAAGGCCGCGGCGAAGTCGACGACCTGCGCGCGGTCGCCGCCTGGGTGCGCGCCACGCATCCGGAGGCGACGCTGTGGCTGGCCGGCTTCAGCTTTGGCGCCTACGTCTCGCTGAAGGCCGCCGTCGAACTCGACCCGGCGATGCTGATCTCGATCGCGCCGCCGGTCGGGCGCTGGGCGTTCGCCGGCATCGCGCTGCCGACGATGCCGTGGCTGGTGATCCAGGGCGAGGCCGACGAGGTCGTCGACCCGCAGGCGGTCTACGACTGGCTGAAGAAGTCCAGGGCGCAGGCCGAGCTGGTGCGCATGTCCGACACCAGCCACTTCTTCCATCGCAAGCTGATCGACCTGCGCGGCGCGATCAAAAACGGCGTGCGACCGTATTTGCCGACCGCGAACGACTGACCGCGCATGAGCGATCCCGCCGCGACGGCGCTGCCGTCGGAGCATTACCGCGCCGGCGTCGCGCGCGGCGACTGCAGCGACGATCCCGCGCAGCACCACGCGCTGTGTGAACTCGACCGCATCCATGCCGCGCTCGTGCGACCGGCGTCGCGCAGCGGCTGGCTCGGCAGGCTGCTCGGACGCGAGCAGGCGGACGTCGTGCCGGGCCTGTACCTGTGGGGCGGCGTCGGTCGCGGCAAGACGCTGCTGATCGATCTGTTCTTCGATGGCTTGCCCCTTGATGAGGTGTCCGCCGCGGGCCGAGCCGATGCCCCGCTCCCGCACAGCGGCAGCCGACAACGGGGCGAGGGCGGCAAACGCCGCACGCATTTCCACCGCTTCATGCTCGAGGTGCACGCGCGCCGCCGCGGGCACGCCGACGAGCAGGATCCGATCGGCAAGATCGCCGCCGACCTCGCCGCCGAGGTGCGGGTCCTGTGCTTCGACGAGTTCTTCGTCTCCGACATCGCCGACGCCATGATCCTGGGC
>JBOHYD010000198.1:0-2032 GCA_050737635.1 Luteimonas sp.
GGGGGGCGGATTAAACCGCGAAGTGCAATTTCCTTGAATTGAAGCGGGCCAGGTGCCGTAACCTGCGCCGCTTCACGACCAAGTGGAGTGGCACATGAGCTATCGGCACCTGACCCTGGAACAACGCGACCAGATCGCCGCGCATCACCGCGCGGGCTTTTCCCGGAAACACATCGCCGCGGCGATCGGCTGTCATCCCAGCACGATCGGTCGCGAGTTGCGGCGCAACCGTGGCAGCAAAATGTATGTCGGCTCGATCGCCCATGGTCACGCCAAGCGCCGACGTCATGCCGCCAGCGCCCGTGCGCACCTGCCTGAGGCGGTGCGCCTGGAGCTGATCGCCCGGCTGCAGGAGAACCACAGTCCCGATCAGATCCGTGGCCGTCTGGCGCGGCTGCGTGCCGGCCAAGTCAGTCACACCACGCTCTACCGCTACGCCCGGCAATGGGGGCTGCGCCATCCTCTTCGGCACCCGAAGCGTCGGCGGCGCTATGGCAGCTGTCGTCCGGGCCGCTTTGCCGACCGTCGCCCCATCCATGACCGCCCTGCGGAGGTGGCGACGCGCCGTCGTCTGGGTGACTGGGAAGCCGACACCGTGCGGCCGGCCTGCGGCACGGGCGTCCTGGTCACCCTGGTCGAACGCCGCAGCGGCTTTGCCCGGGTCGGCTGGAGTCCGGAAGGCACCGCCGGGCAGGTGGCCCTGAGCATCCTTGAGCGGCTCGGACGGATCAAACGCCATGTCCATACGATCACGTGCGATCGAGGCAGCGAATTTGCCGAGGATCGTGCGCTGGAAAAACACCTGAAGGCGCGAGTTTATTTCGCCGATCCGCACAGCCCGTGGCAACGCGGATGCAACGAAAATTTCAACGGCCTGTTGCGTCAGTCGTTCCCACGCCAACGCGACTTCAGCACGATCACCGCGCAGGAGCTGCAAGCGGTCGAAGACCAATTAAACGACCGACCCCGCAAACGCCTCGGTTACCTGACCCCGAGCGAAGTATTCTTCAACCACGATCACGTTGCACTTCAAAGTTGAATCCGCCCCCGGACTCCAAACAGCCCCGCTACTGAAAGTGGGGGACGTCGGCAGCACGGCGAAGGTGTGCAACTCATTGCGCTTGACCACCTGCACCGTGGCACCGAACCGTTCCTCCACCGCCAGAGCGTGGATTCTGATCCAAGTCGGTACGGGGTCGCGCAGGCGATCCGGGGGTCACACTAACCCTTGGCTGCGAGCGAGGGGTTGATGAGCTACCGGAGGTTACCGATGAGGCAGTTGTTGAATGTGGCGCGGTTGCGGTTTGCCGAGGGCCGATCGTATTCGGAGATTGCGGGGAGTCTTGGGATTGCGCGATCGACCGTGCAGGCGGCGGTGACGCGGTTCACGCAAGCAGGACTGGCGTGGCCGTTGCCGGAAGACCTGGACGAGGACGCGCTGTACACCCGGTTGTATCCGGTGTCGCCGGCACTGCGCTCGCCCGAGCCTGATTTCGCACGGATTGAGGCGGAGCTGCGGCGCAAGGGCGTCACCCGCAAGTTGTTGTGGCAGGAGTCTGTGGAGGCGCACGGCGAGCGGGCGTTGGCGTACCCCAGTTCTGCGCGAGCTGTCGGCCTGGCACCGCACGCGCGATCCAGTCATGCGCCTGACGCATCGACCGGGCGAGCGCATGCTTGTCGACGATGCCGGGCAGCGCATGCCGGTGATCGATACGGGTACGGGCGAGGTGCGCCTGGCGCAGATCTACGTCGCGACACTCGGTTATTCGAAGGCGATCCATGCCCAGGCCACGTGGACGCAAGGCGAAGCGGACTGGATTGCCGGCAACGATGCGGCGCTGATCGCGTTCGGCGGGGTGCCGGAAGCGATCGTGCCGGACAATCTCAAGGCCGCGGTGACCCATCGCCCCCACCCGGTCGGCGCGGTGACCTTCCGATTGCGCAGCAGGTCCGGGGAGATTCGGTGGGCCGGATGGCGGCGACTGGTGTTGGGCTTGCGCTACAGCGCCTCCATGCTCATGCGCCGCATCCG
>JBOHYD010000199.1:0-5671 GCA_050737635.1 Luteimonas sp.
CGCGGCATTCGCGTCCGGCCCCGATTGGCGCACCGCGCCGCGCCCGCCGCCAGCGCCGCTGCCGCCGCTGCCGCCGCTGTATCCGCCGGGGTGATCGCGGCGATTTGCTAGGCTGCGGATGCCTTCGCGGCGATGACGTTCGTTCTTGTTCACGGCAACGTGCCTGCCATCGTCGGCAAGCCGGTTCGTGGCGATAACGGCCGAGCTCCAGCGCACGGCCGTCAAACGCCATAGAAAGCCAGCCCACCACACGGAATCATTGCTCATGAGCACACCGAACCCGCCCGCCAAGCCCGGCATGCTGCTGCACTGGAAAATCGCGATCGGCTTCGCGGCCGGTCTGCTGGCCGGCATGGCGGTGCACTACGGCATCGGCGCGGACACCGCATGGGTGCAGACGCTCACCAACTACGTCACCACGCCGTTCTCGACGATCTTCCTCAGCCTGATCTTCATGCTGATCGTGCCGTTGCTGTTCTCCGCATTGGTGGTCGGGGTGTCGGAGATGGGCGACATCCGCGCGCTCGGCCGCATCGGCTGGCGCACGCTGGCCTATACGATCCTGCTGTCGGGGATTGCCGTGTTGATCGGCATGGTGATGGTCAACGTGTTCAAGCCCGGTGCCGGTGTCGATCCCGTGCTCGCGCAGCAGTTGCTCAGCGAGGGCGCCGAGCGCGGCCAGAGCATCGTCAAGGACAGCCAGGGCCAGGCGACAGGCATCGACATGCTGCTGTCGATCGTGCCCAACAACGTAATCGGCGCGGCGTCCAGCAATGCCACGATCTTGTCGCTGATGTTCTTCGCGCTGATGTTTGGCGTCGGCATCGTGCTGAGCAAGGCGAGCCCGGCGATCGACATGCTCAAGCGCGGCATCGAGGGCCTGTTTGAGGTGTCGATGACGCTGATCGGCCTGTTCATCCGGCTGGCGCCGTATGCGGTGTTCTGCTTCATGTTCAACCTCGCGGTGCTGTTCGGCTGGGAGTTGCTGATCAAGCTCGGCGCCTATGTGCTGGTGGTGTTTGTCGGACTGGTGATCCACATGGTCGTGGTGTATCCCGCGGCGCTGAAGTTCATCGGCGGCTATTCGCCGCTGCGCTTCTTCAAGGGCGTGGAGGAGGCGATGCTGATCGCGTTCAGCACCGCCTCGAGCAACGTCACCCTGCCGACCGCGCTGCGCGTGGCCGACGACGAGCTCAAGTTGCCCAAGCGGGTGTCGCGCTTCGTGCTGACCATCGGCGCCACCGCCAACCAGAACGGCACGGCGCTGTTTGAAGGCGTGACGGTGATTTTTCTCGCGCAGTTTTTTGGCGTGGAACTATCGATCGGCCAACAGGTGATGGTGATGCTGATCTGCATCCTCGGCGGTATCGGCACCGCCGGTGTGCCCTCGGGCTCGCTACCGGTGATCGCGCTGATCTGCGCGATGGTCAACGTGCCACCGGAAGGCATCGGCCTGGTGCTCGGCGTCAACCACTTCCTCGACATGTCGCGCACCGTGGTCAATGTCACCGGCGACCTCAGCATCGCCGTGCTGGTGTCGAAGGACGAGCCTGACGGGCTTGCGCTCGCCGATCAGGGCGACGCCGCCGGTTGACCGGCCGCCTTGGCTAGCGCGCCCGCGCAGCGCGCCTTGCGGGCACCGGCATGGACCGGCACACTTCCTAGCATCCCGCACATCCGCCCGGGATATTCATGGAGTGAAGCCCCGATGAAAATCATATTGTCCACGCTTGCCGTCTGCGCCTTGCTGTCTGCCGCGCCCGTGGCCGCGGCCGCCGATGCGCCCTGCCTCGTGAACTACAAAGCGGAGGGCGGCTTCTTTGCCGGCCGCCGTTTTTCAACTTGGGGCGTGGTGGCCGGCGTTGCGCCTGCCGACGCCTACAAACGGATCTACCTCGAAGGCACCAAGTCGGGCCTAAAGGTCGCGCAGTCGGAGAAGGATCTCGGCATCATCTCGTTCGAGCAGGTCAACGCTGGCGTCACCAATACCGGTGTCCATGTCAACATTCCTTGGAACGTGACGATCGAGGCCGATGGCACCGGCTCGAAGGTCTCGGTCACCAAGACCACGCCGGGCGGCTACGCCACCGGCGAGGATTTCCAGCAGAAATCCATGTGCGCCATCATCGATGCCGCACGCGGCCAGTAGCCGCGCACCTCGTATCGGCATGAAAAAGGCCCGGACATCCGGGCCGGTCGATGGGACAATAGCCGCACCGGCGCCGTGTCGCCGCCATCTACCTCCCGCATGACCCATCGCCCATGACCACACCCAGCCGCCGCGACCTGGCCAACGCCATCCGTTTTCTCGCCGTCGACGCGGTGCAGGCCGCCAACTCCGGCCATCCCGGCATGCCGATGGGCATGGCCGACATCGCCGAGGTGCTGTGGAACGACTTTCTCAGCCACAACCCCAACAACCCGGCGTGGTTCAACCGCGACCGCTTCATCCTGTCCAATGGCCATGGCTCGATGCTGCAGTACGCGCTGCTGCATCTGTCCGGCTATGACCTGCCGCTCGACGAGATCAAGCGCTTCCGACAGCTGCATTCGAAGACGCCCGGCCACCCGGAAAACCACGTCACGCCCGGCATCGAAACCACCACCGGCCCGCTTGGCCAGGGCTTCGCGAACGCCGTGGGCATGGCGCTTGCCGAAAAACTGCTCGCCCAGCGCTACAACCGCCCCGAGTTCAACGTCGTCGACCACCGCACCTGGGTGTTCATGGGCGATGGCTGCCTGATGGAAGGCATCTCGCACGAAGCCGCGTCGCTGGCCGGCACCTGGGGCCTGCACAAGCTGGTCGCGTTCTGGGACGACAACAAGATTTCGATCGACGGTGACACCGATGGCTGGTTTACCGACGACACGCCCGCGCGTTTTGAAGCCTATGGCTGGCAGGTGATCCGCGACGTCGACGGCCAGGACCCCGAGGCGGTGAAAACGGCGATCGGGCAGGCGATGGCGCAGGACGCCAAGCCGAGCTTCATCTGCTGCCGCACGACGATCGGCTTCGGCTCGCCGAAGAAGGCCGGCACCGAGGCCGCACACGGCGCAGCACTCGGTCCCGACGAGGTTGCAGCGACGCGCAAGGCGCTGGGCTGGGAGTACGGGCCGTTCGAGATTCCGCCGCACATCCGCGACGGCTGGCGCGCCGGCAACGCCGGGCTGGTGCGCGAAGACCAGTGGAATACGCTGTTCGACAGCTACGCCGCGCGCTACCCCGACCAAGCTGCGGAGTTGATCCGCCGCTCGCACGGCGAACTGCCGCAAGGTTTTTCCGCAGCGGCGGCGGCGTTTGTCGCTCAGGCGCAGAAAGACGCTGCGACGATCGCCTCGCGCAAGGCCTCGCAGCAAGCGATCGAGGCGTTCGCGCCGCTGCTGCCGGAGCTGATCGGCGGCTCCGCCGACCTCGCGCATTCCAACCTGACGCTGTGGAAGGGCAGCAAGACCGTGGTCGGCGACGATGCCGGCGCCAACTACGTGTACTACGGCGTGCGTGAGTTTGGCATGGCCGCAATCAGCAATGGCCTGGCCTTGCACGGCGGCTTTATTGCCTTCGACGCCACCTTTCTGGTGTTCAGCGATTACGCGCGCAACGCCGTACGCATGAGCGCACTGATGGGCGCGCATGCGATCCACGTCTACACCCACGACTCGATCGGCCTCGGCGAGGACGGCCCGACCCACCAGCCGGTCGAGCATCTCGCCGCACTGCGGATGATTCCGCACAACGACGTCTGGCGTCCCTGCGACGCGGTCGAATCCGCCGCCTGCTGGAAGGCCGCGATTGAACGCCGCGATGGCCCGAGCTGCCTAGTGTTTTCGCGGCAGAACCTGCAGCACCAGCCGCGCACCGACGCACAGCTCGCCGACATCGCGCGCGGCGGCTACGTGCTCAAGGCGTCGGTCGGCGCGCCACGGCTGATCCTGATCGCGACCGGTTCCGAAGTCGACCTCGCCATGCAGGCCGCTTCACGGCTTGGCGACCACGTACGCGTGGTGTCGATGCCGAGCACGACGGTGTTCGATCGCCAGCCGCCCGAGTACCGCGAATCGGTGCTGCCCAAGGCCTGCCGCCAGCGCCTCGCGGTCGAAGCCGGCGTGACCGGCTTCTGGGGCCAGTACGTCGGCCTCGACGGCGCGGTCGTGGGCATCGACAGCTTCGGCGCGAGCGCGCCGGCGCCGGCGCTGTTTGCGCATTTCGGAATTACCCTCGAGCATGTGGTCGAGGCGGCGAAAGCGCTCGGCTGAGCGGATGGTCGTTCGGGGATAAACCTCACGGCGCGACGATCACCACGATCGACTTGACCTGTCGCACCCAACGCGCGGGGCGTGCCTCGTTGGGCACGATCAGGCGCAGCGGGCCGTCGTCTGCGGCGAGCGGTTTGCCGTCGCAGCGGTCGGCCAGGGTGACCGGATGGTTGCCAAGCGTCGGGTCGAGTTCGGACAGTGCGAACAACGCGCGGTAGCCGTCGCGGGCGTCGACCTGCACGTAGCGGGTCAATTGCGCGCCCTTCAGCGGTTCGTCGGGCATCGCGCCGGCCGCGCGCAGCAGCGCGGCGAGCGACACGCCTTCGCAATGCCGCGTGACGCCGTGCGCGGTGGCGGTGACGGCATCGCGCGGCAGCGCTGCCAACGTCGTGGCGTCCAGCGGCACGATCACCGGCGACGGCAACGCCGCGCGCGCGCGCGAACCGGCGCGCAGGCGCGGGTCGTGATCGCTGACATCGGTTGGTGTGAGCGGCGATGACACGGCGGCGGCGGGTGGCGGCGTGGTCGTCGGACCGGTGCTGACGCAGGCCGACAGCGACAGCACCGACAGCGCGAGGGTAATGCGGATCACGGCGAGTCCCGGGTGTCGATGCAAAAGCACGTCGGACAGCAGCCTGACAGGCTGGCGATGCGGGTGACAAGTTGTAGGAGCGCCCGATGGGCGCGATGGCTGTGCCGGTAACGCCCCATCGCGCCTATGGGGCGCTCCTACGCCATCGATCGATCGATGCGCCTGGCCGCCCCCACAGAACAGGTCAGGAACGCAAGGAAGGCACCGATCATGGAACCGGAAGCGCAGGCCGGTGGCGTGGAGAAAACGCCGCACGATGATTTCCGGGGCGGTATCGCGGGAACGCACAGCCCGCATAGTGCGGCTGCGCTGCTCCGGCGTCTCGCTCATTGGCGAAACTCGATTTTCAGGCTTGGGTCGGTTTCGACTTCTTCCACAATCTCGTTGTAGCGCGTCACCATGTCGCCCACCGCCACGCGCCGGCCTTCGGCCGCGAACTTGCCCAACTCGTAGAGGTTCAGGGCTACGAACTGTTCAACCTCGAAAACGTCGATGCGCTCGCCCAGGCCGGCATTCTCGGCCAGCCCTTCGGCGACCGTCAGCCCTCGCGCTGTCGTGACGATGATCGGCCGGTGGCCGTTGTCGATGTTGTCGCGGCAACGGCCAATAACCGCCTCGCCTGGTGCCGTGGTGACGTGGATAGCCACATCGCCAATGAAGAAATCGCCGTTGCGGACTGATTGGGCGTCAGACGTTGAAAAGCTGTTGTGCTCGAAGCTGCCAGCGCCAAGGGCGCAATCGAGCTTGGCCCCCCGGGCAATCGGGTGACCAGCGCCTTCATGAAGTGACGAGGCTGGCGAGGACGTCATCGTTCCATGCCGCCAC
>JBOHYD010000200.1:0-3217 GCA_050737635.1 Luteimonas sp.
GGTTTCTTCGGCGGTGGAGCTTGATGTCTTGGCCATTCTTGTCCTTCGTGCCGAGAAATTTCCAAGCTCAATCCCACAAGCCCGCCGAGAAATAGCGCTCGCCCAGATCCGAAAACACCGTGACGAAAGTTCCTCGGCGTTCGCGGCGAGCAACGTCGTAAGCCGCTTTCAGAAATGCACCCGAGCTTTGGCCAAAAAACAAACCCAGCTCGCGCGCGAGTCGGTTGCACAACACGTAAGCCTCTTCAGTGCTTACGGCGATGCGTTCGTCGACGACGCTGGTATCAAAAATCGCCGGCACGATCGCATTCGGTGCATCCAGGGGTTTCAAGCCTTCGATACCGGGAAACACTTCCGGGCAGGCCATGATCACGCGCACGCCTTTGATGGTTTCTTTGAGGCGCCGGCCGACACCGGTGATAGTGCCGCCGGTGCCGACGCCGGCGATGAAGTGGCTCACCTTGCCGCCGGTCTGCGCGAGGAGCTCGACGGCAGTTTCTTCGTAATGCGCCTGCCAATTGGCCGGGTTGCGATACTGGTCGGGCATGAAATAGCGCGTGGGGTCGGCGTCATGGCGGCGATGTGCCTCGTGCAATGCGGCGTCGTAACCTTCGCTGGGATCGGTTTCAACGAGATGGGCGCCGTGGGCGCGGATCCGGCGTTTGCGTTCCTGGCTGGCGTTGCCGGGGACAACCAGTTCCACCTGCAAACCGAGTGCGGCACCCAGCATCGCGTAGGCAATGCCGGCGTTGCCGCTGGAGCTGTCGAGCACGGTGCGTGCTGGCGTCAGTTCGCCGTTGGCGAGCGCTTCCAGCAGCATGCGCCGCACCGGTCGGTCCTTGATCGAGCCGCCCGGATTGGTCGACTCCAGCTTCGCGTAGAACCGGCAGTCGGGCAGCTCGGCGCGGAACAGCGGCAGTTCGACCAGCGGCGTGCCGCCAATCAGCGCGAGCAGCGGCGCCTGCTCGTAGTAGCGGCGAAAGCGCGCCGGTATTTGCATCGCGGTTCTCGTCATGCGGCGTCTCCCGCGCTGGCGCAGAAGCGCTCGTAATCGACCAGGCCGGGAAATTCGGCGCCGGGTGCGCAGTAGCGGCAATGCGGATCGGCCTGGATGCGCAGTTCGCGAAATTGCGCGGCGAGCGCGTCGTAACGGAGCAGCCGGCCGACCAGCGGTTCGCCACGACCGAGGATCAGCTTGATCGCTTCCACGGCTTGCAGCACACCGATGACACCTGGCAGCGCACCGAGCACGCCGGCCTCTGCGCAGGATGGCGCCAGTTCGGGCGGCGGCGGTACCGGATACAGGCAGCGGTAGCAGGGACCACGGCCGGGCCAGAACACGGTCAGCTGGCCCTCGAAGCGGAAAATCGAACCATGCACGCAAGGTCTGCGCAATTTCACGCAGGCGTCGTTGGCGAGATAACGGGTCGGGAAATTATCGGAGCCGTCGACGATCAGATCGTAGCCGGCGAAGATTTCCAGCGCGTTGGCAGCGTTCAACCGAGTCGCGTGTTCGATCACTTTGACGTCCGGATTCAGCGCCTCGATGGCGATGCGCGCGCTGGCGGTTTTCGCGGTGCCAAGTCGCGCGGTGGTATGCAGGATCTGTCGCTGCAGATTCGATTCGTCGACTTTGTCATCATCGACGATGCCGAGCGTGCCGACGCCGGCAGCGGCGAGATAAATCGCTGCCGGACAGCCGAGCCCGCCGGCGCCGATGCACAGCACTTTCGCTGCCAGCAATTTGGCTTGGCCCTCTTCGCCGACTTCCGGGATCGCGAGATGGCGCAGATAGCGTCGACGCTGGCTCTCGTTGAGCGCGATGGGCTGCACGAACGGCAGCCCGGCTTGTTTCCAGCCGGCGAAGCCGCGCGCCAGACTCTGTACGCGCTGATAGCCGAGCGTGTGCAGCGCCTGCGCGGCAAACAGCGAGCGCACGCCGCTGCCGCAGTAACAGACGACCGGCGTCTGTTTGTCCGGCACCAGCGTCTCGACACGCAGTTCCAGATAGCCGCGATCGAGGTGCACGGCACCGGCCAGATGGCCCTGCGCCCATTCTTCCTCGGTGCGCACATCGAGCAGCACCGGTGCCGGCTTTTCGGCGCAGACGGCGGCAAGTGCGAGCGCGTCGATCTCGGCAATCTGCTGCTGCAACTGCGCGCGCCATTGCGCAAAGCTGACGCCACCGGCGATCGCGGGCAAGATCTCCAGTACATCGCCCTGCGCGACCTTCGTTTGCAGGCCGGCATGCAGGCGAATGTCGTCGTTGTTCAGAAATACGTTGACGAAGCGGCGCAGCTCGCCATCGCTGTCGAGCAACTGCGGCTGCAGTCCCTCATATTGCCGCACCAGATCCTGCAGCACTGCGCGCACCGTTTCGCCTTGCGCGCTGACTTCGCTTTGCCCTTTGGTGTAGTGGCGTAATGGTGTCGGAATACGGATGCTCGCCATGGCGTCACCTCCGGTAACAGTTTCCTCGGTCCAGCCGTCGCCATCGCGCACCCAGGCGCGCAACTCGACGATCTCGCCCTGCCGTACCGAGATGATGGGATAGCTGTAGCCGCCCCAGGGCGAACTGTGGCCCAAATCGGTGCGTGAAGGCACGGCCGGATGATCAGGATGGCTGTGATAAAAGCCGATGATCTCCATCCCCTGTTCGCGCGCCAGTGCGCTGGCCCCGGCCATGTCCTGCGGATCGATGCGAAAGCGATCGGCGGCGCGCGCGGTTTCCAGATTGCGCGCCGGCACGCCAAACACAACTTCGCGACGCGCCGCCGCGCTCGCGCCCTCGCTGCGGCCGACGAGAATGCCGCAGATTTCGTGGGGATACCCGGCGTGCGCCTGTTCGTACAGCGCAGCGCGGAATTCGCGTGATAACACCAACATGGCTCGCTGCCCCGGGGGCACGCTTGGCCGCTTCCACGCCAGGATTCGGCCGACTCAATCAGTATATGCCTCCCGCTTAGTGAATGCCCGCTTTTGGCCGGATGCCAGCATTCAGTTTGCCGGGCGCACCCACAAAAAAGCCCACCAGGCAACTGGTGGGCTTTTTCTTGGAGGACCGAAGCCGATCAGTCGAACTGCTCTTCTTCGGTCGAGCCGGTCAGCGCGGTCACGCTGGACTTGCCGCCCTGGATCACGGTGGTGACTTCGTCGAAGTAGCCGGTGCCGACTTCCTGCTGGTGCGACACAAAGGTGTAGCCGCGGTCGCGTGCTG
>JBOHYD010000201.1:0-3719 GCA_050737635.1 Luteimonas sp.
GCAAGCCTTGTCCGGAGCCGCGCTTGCGGGCTGCGAGCAATTTTCATGGCTGTAGGTCGGGGCTAATCAGGTTGTTGCATGCCGCAGGTCAAGACCCGCCCTACGAGTTCTGTAAATAAACCTGACCCCTTAATCGTGGTAAATGAACCTGACCCCTTAATCCATCGAACCTGACCCCTTAATCCCCGCAGGTCAAGACCCGCCCTACGAGTTCTGTAAATAAACCTGACCCTTAATCGTGAGTTCTGTAAATGAACCTGGCCCCTTAATCCCCCCTTAATCCCCTTTTGATCCGCATCCAGCGTCCGATCACAACCCCCGCCAAGATCGCCGTCAACAGGAAAAAATAGTCAAGAAACAAGTGTGGCGATGGTGAGCCACTTCCGGCGACAGCAAAATTCAATGCAAATCCAATCAACTCTTGCAAGATGAAAATAAACAACACATCAATCCATCTCAGCTGCGCCTTCGATCTCGCAAGTTTCACAAACAAAGACACGACGACTAAACAATCAAACGTCGTTTCAAGCGAGTAGCCAAGCCAGTACTGGCGAACAGCGTGGGGATCAAACTCGTCGCCTAGCGGAAAAATATCTGCGACCCCAATCACAACGCCGACTAGAAATCTTAGAACTACCAGCAGCAAGGCATACACAATGACGTTTAGCCAACTCAAAGCAAACCCCAAACGTAAAAATTCTGCGGATATTCAAAGTAGCCATCTTTTTCTGGTCTATCACTTAACGCGAACTTTATCGTGTACAGGTGGGGGCGGCTCCGGAGGCTTTGGCATAGTGCGTGGTGCGTTCACACCATTCGCAGAGCCGCTGGACGAACTGCCGCTGCGAGAATTATTGACTACGCCCTCGACGGTATTTCCTGTGGCTTTTCCAACGGCAGCACCAACCACCGACGCAGCGCCATCGCCAATTTTTCCATCCAGAATCGCTTCAGCTACTTGACCAGCTACCTCGCCGGCTACAGCACCAGCCCCCTGTCCTGTAGCGTCCTCGCTGTTAGCTACTTTCATTGTAACTTCGATCGCATCCTTCACCAGGCCTACAGCGGTGAAGTCAACTATTATGTTTGCAATTTTCTTATCCATCTCGTGCTGCTTATCCACTTGAGCCTTAGCTTTGTCGAAATCTCCGCTGTTGTCCCATAGCGCGCGGGCCCACCGCCCTAGTTCTTTTGACTGCCTCCCATCCGGATCAGTAAATTTGTAGGGATTGTTGGCTGCATAGGCAAAGCGGTTAAAACCTGTGCCGGTGTTGGCGTTGGCAGCGATGGGATCGACGGAGAGGAACCTTCCAATGGTCGGATCGTAATAGCGCTGCTGCATGTACGTCAGGCCGGTGCTGCCGTCGTGGACATGACCGGTGTAGCCGACACCATCGTAGCGGGGTTTGCCGATCGCCGCGCCGTAGGGTTCGTACTGGGTGCGCTCAATCACTTGGCCGGCTTCGTTGGTGGTCGCCACCGGAGAACCCAGGGCATCGGTGTGTTGGTAGGTGAGCGTCGCCGCGCCGCCGGCGATCGGCTGCTCGCGCTGGGCAATCAGGCTGCCGGCCAGATAGATCTGGTCGATCTTCTTGTTGACACTGGTGCGGTGGTTTTGCTGGTACATCAACTGGCCGCTGGCCGCGTACTGCGAGAAGCTTACGCCGGTCTGGTCGGCCGGGCCGGCGATGCGGCTGGCGAGCACGCGCCGTCCATAGCCGTCGTAGCGGTAGCGTTCGACCGCATCGGCGTGCTGGGCCTCGCGCAGCCGGTTGCCGTAGTCGAAGGTGTAGCGCGTGCCGTTCTTGTTGCTGATGTTGCCCTGCACGTCGTAGCCCAAGCCCACCACGCTGGCACTGGCGGAGTTTTGGATGTTGGTCAGGCGGTTGCTGCCCGGCTCGTAGTAGTACTGGGCGTAGTCCTTGACCCCCGGCAGGGTCCACGACCTCAGGTTGTCCAGCGCATCGTAGCTGAAGCGGTGCCAGCAGTCGCCGCCAAAATGGCAGGAGCCGGCCAGCGTCAGCCGGTCCAGACCGTCGTAGGTCATCCAGCGGCTGTAGTGACTCTGGACATGGTCGTGGATCAGATTGACGTTGCCATTGGCGTCAAAGCTGGTCTCGTAGTGGAGCACGCCGCGGTCGCTGCTCCATTGCGGCAGCTGGCGGGCGTTGGGCGTCATCGTGTGGACGATGCCATTGCCGTAGGTGAACCCGGCGACCGCGCCATTGGGGAAATAGGTCACCTGGCTGGCGTAGGCCTGTCCGGTGCTGCTGGCCACCGCGGTCGGCTGGCCCAGTGCGTTGGGCGCATAGCTGACTGTCTGGCCGCTGGGATAGGTCTGGCTGGCCAGGCTGCCGTTGCTGTCGTAGCCGTAGCCCAGGGGAAAGCTCCACCAGTTCTGCAGCGCAGTGCGCTCATTGGTCAGCAAGCGGCGCTTGTTGTAGGCATAGGTGTTGGTGATGTGTTCGGCAGCCACCCCGGCGGTGGGGACGTTGTCCGTGACGATCTGCGCCGGCAGGCCGTCGGCGGTGTAGCTCCAGGTCTGGTTGCCGTTGCCGTTGGGGAAGCTCAGCGTCTTGAGGCGGTTGCGGGCATCGTAGCGGCGATCGACGCGCCGGCCGGAAGTGGCGCCGTCGACGAGATTGCACTCGCTGGGCGAGGTGTAGGGCAGGCCGCTGGCGCTCCAGCCCAGGTTGCCGGCCGCGTCGTACTCCATCACCGTGGCACCGGTTTCGGGCTCGATGATCTTGCACAGTTGCTGGGTGTCCGGCCGGTAGACATAGTGGCGGATCGCATCCGGCGGCCGCGGCGGCAAGGCCGGGACGCGAAACGTGCCGGAATTGTCGACCAGATTGTTATTGCCGCCAGTGGGCGAGATCCCGTGCACGTAGATGGGACGTCCCGCGGACTGCTGGCGGAGACTGGTACTCAGGGGGATGACAAACCGGTGTGCGGTCCCTTGGGTGTGGCAGGCCGACGAGATCGCGCTGTCAGCGGCCTGATTGGCCGCAAACGCGCCGACGCCGGCACCGCTTCCCGCAGGCCCGCCAAGGTAGAGGTGCACGTCAATCGAGGTGTTCGCGGTCTGCGCGCAGGCCCAGCCGGCAATCGTGGCATCGACACTGCCGTCCGGGGAGACGCTGTCGATGTGGCCGATCACCGTCGTGGGCGGCGGTGGCGGGGGCGGCGGGGGTGGCGGCGGCAGTGGGAACCGCGACGGCGGCGGCTCGCTCGTCACGTGGCGAGTGGGCAGTTCCGGGGCCGACTCCGCCGTCGACGCGGCACCTTCCGCGGACGTTCCCGGCAAGCCGCGCGACGGGTCCGCGAGATTCTGTTCAACCTGCTCAACCCCTTCCGCCCCGGCCACGCGCTGCGATCTGAGGTCATTCACCGGCTCGCCGCGCAGCACGCCACTGGTGCCGAGGTCGCGGTTCGGTACCGGCTCCTCCGGGAGGTCGAGCGCCTGGAGCACGATCGACACGCGATTCGCTCCTGAGGTGCGTAGCCGCGACGCGATGTCCGTGCGGCCGCCCGGCTGGTCCGCCAGCGCCCGCAGCAGCTCGAACAGGTGAGCCACGGGCGCGTCGTGTGGCACCGCCACCTCGTGCACGCCGTGCATCAGCATCGTCCGGACCAACGGTTGAAACTCGGCGGCCGTGAGCGCTTCGCCATTGACCTCGAGCCGCTGATTGTGGATGCGCACATGAACGTCCGCATCC
>JBOHYD010000202.1:0-8006 GCA_050737635.1 Luteimonas sp.
TTCACGCACCACCGAGCAGCGGCTTTTGTTTCGGCATGGGTCCCGGCATGCGCCGGGATGACGGCAAACCCTGCGCGATCAGCTGTGCTGTCTCTGTTGCTCGATCGGCATGCTGGCAAAAAACGCCTCGTTCACGCACTACCGAGCATCGGCTTTTGTTTCGGCATGGGTCCCGGCGTGCGCCGGGATGACGGCAAACTCTGCGCGATCAGCTGTGCCGTACCTGTTGCTCGATCGGCACGCTGGCAAAAAACGCCTCGACATCGGCGACATCGCGGGTGCGCGGGAACGGCGGCAGCGAGTCGAGGAACAGCTTGCCGTAGCTCTTGCCAAGCAGGCGCGGATCGCACAGCACCAGCACGCCGCGGTCGGTCTCGGTGCGGATCAGCCGGCCCACGCCCTGCTTCAGCGCGATCACCGCTTGCGGCAGCTGTTCGTCGCGGAACGGATTGCCGCCGGCGCGGCGCACGGCGTCGAGGCGCGCCTCAAACACCGGGTCGTCGGGCGCGGCGAACGGCAGCTTGTCGATCACCACCACGCTGAGCGCCGCACCGGCGACATCGACGCCTTCGCGGAAGCTCGCCGCACCGAGCAGCACGCCGTTGCCGGAGTCGCGGAAGCGCTGCAGCAGCACATTGCGCGGCGCATCTCCCTGCACAAACAGCGGCCACGGCCCGGCGCGCAGCAGCGTGGCCGCCTCGCGCAGCGCACGGTGCGAGGCGAATAGCACGAAGGCGCGGCCGCCGGATGCCGCCAGCACCGGCAGCAGCGCGGCGACGATCGCCGAGGTGTAATCGCGCGACGCCGGCTCCGGCAGCCGCGGCGGCAGATAGCACAGCGCCTGGCGCGGCCAGTCGAACGGGCTCGGCGCGAGCAGAGTGGTCGGTTCGACCAGGCCCAGCCGCGTGCCGATGTGCGCGAAGTGGCCGTCGACCGCGAGCGTGGCCGACGTGAACACCCACGCCGCGCGCGATTTCTCGCGGTGCGCGCGCAGCGGTGCGGAGACGTCGAGCGGCGTGCGCTGCAGGCGAAAGCCGCGCGGGGAGAGTTCGTACCAGCGGACGTCGTCGGGAGGAGAAGGGGAAACGGGGTCGGGGAAAACGGGGTCGGAGTCGGTTTCTGACCAGCCGTCTCGGGCATCCCAGGGTTCGTGATCAGAAACTGACTCCGACTCCGTTTCTTCTTCCCCACACCAGCGTCCGAGCCGCGCCAGCTGATCCTGCGCTCGCGCGTGACAGACCTCGAAACCTGGCGCAGCCTCGCGCAGCGGTGCGATCGCGGCGGCGAACTGCACGAGCGCCTGCGACAGCGCAGCGAGCGCCTCGCGCACGCCGACGTCTTGTAGCGCACGCGCCTGGGTGCCGCGCGGCGGCAGCGGCTCCATCGCCGCGCGCAGCGCGCGGGTCACGTGTTCGAGCTCGCGCGCCGGGCCCTGTACCACCGCCAATGCGCCGTCGACGTCCTTGCACTCGGCGAGGCATTCGCGGCCGAGTTCGGCGAGCGGCCGCGCCGACAGGTTTTCGCCGAAGAACTGCGCGGCAAGGTCGGGCAGCTGGTGCGCCTCATCGACCACAAAGACTTCCGCTCCGGGCAGGATCTCGCCAAAACCTTCCTGCTTCAGCGCGAGGTCGGCGAGCAGCAGGTGGTGGTTGACGACCACCACATCCGCGCTCTGCGCGCGCTGCCGTGCCTGCACCACGAAGCACTCGCCCCAGAACGGACACTCGCCGCCGAGGCAGTTTTCGGCGGTGGAGGTGACCATCGGCAGCAGCGGCGAGTCTTCGGGCAGGGCGTCGAGTTCGGCAAGATCGCCCATCCGCGTGCGACCGCTCCACGCGAGGATGCGCTGAAACTGGCCAATCTGCTCGCGCGAGGCGAACATCCCTGTTGCCAGCCGTGGCTCGCCGCCTGCTGCCGGAAGCGACAAGTCGCCTCCCTTGGCGCGCTCCATCCGGTACTTGCACAGGTAGTTGGCGCGGCCCTTGAGCAGCGCGGTCTTCAGTCCGGTGCCGAGCGCGTCGCGCACGCGCGGCAGGTCGCGGTGATAGAGCTGGTCCTGCAGCGCGCGGGTGCCGGTGGAGACGATGGTCTTCAATCCCGAGAGCAGCGCCGGCACCAGATACGCAAAGGTCTTGCCGGTGCCGGTGCCGGCCTCGGCCAGCAGCACGTCGCGGCGCTCGAAGGCCTCAGCGACGGCCGCCGACAGATCCTGCTGCGAGATCCGCGGCGCGAAGCCGGGGATCTGCACCGCCAGCACGCCGCCTTCGGCCAGCGCCGCGCGGCTGCGCGCGGCGAGGCTGGTGGCGTGATCGTCATTCATGCGGATGGGCAGGTCTGCGCTGATTGGGTGGGGCATTGTGGACGGGATCGACCCACGGCCGTGCTGGCGTCGGCGCACATGAACTGTGGGGGGCCACGGGAAAATGCCGCATGCCACGGAAAAATCCGACGAATGCGGCCGCGCAGCAACGATCAGAAGCGGTTGAGCGCCGCCACCTTGCAGCCGGCGATCTCGCGCTTGGCGGTCGCCGCGCCGTCGGCATCGCCGGCGTGCAGGCGCACTTGCTCGATCGTCGCCCAGTGGCGGCGGCACAACGGGCCGAGCTGTGCGCCGATCTCGAAGGCGCGCTTGGCCCGCGACTCGGCCCCGGCGTAATCCTTGAGCAGCAACGCCAGTTCGGCGCGCTGCTGCAGCAGCGCCGGATCCTCTGGCACGATCGCCAGCGCCTGATCGCAGGCGTTTGCGGCTTCAGCATAGTTGCGCTGTGCCTCCAGGCGCTGCGCGGCGGCGCGCAGGTCCTCGACGGCGGGGTCGCGCAGCGGATGCACCGCGAACTCGTTGTCGGTGTTGTTCACCGCGGCGCGGATCAAGGCGACCATCTGCTCCGGCGTGGCGGTGGTCAGCGCTGCGGGGACGGGCGTCGCTGGCGGTACCGGCGTCGCGCAGGCTGCCAGAGCCAGCGTGAGCGCCACGAGTGCGCCGCGGCGCGCGAAAATATCGGACATCTAGCGTGGCTCCTGTGCCGGCGGCTGGCTTTGCGGTGCCGGCTGCGGTGCCGGTTGCGGTTGCTGGTTCGGGCGGCGATCGTCGAGGCCGAACCAGCTGCGCCAGCCACCGCCTTCGGACGGCTGCGCGGACTGTGGATCGCCATACGGATCCGGCGGCGCGTACATGCAGGGCTGGTAAGGCGGCGCATAGCCGGCGGCAAACGCGAAGCGTCGCGCGCCCGGACAGCCGTCATCGGTGCTGTTGGACTGCGCCACCCATTGCCAGTCGAGGCCGCCGTTGGTTACTCGCAAGGGTGCGCTCGGCAGCCGCGAAAACAGCCCCGACCACACCCGCATCGCGCCGGTCGCGCCGTGCAATCCGGTCATCTGATTTTTGTCGTTACCCACCCACACCACCGCGAGGTGGTCGCCGGTGAAACCGGCAAACCAGCTGTCGCGGCCATCGTTGCTGGTGCCGGTCTTGCCGGCGGCATTGAGCCGGCCGAGGCCATCGCTGACCAACTGCCGCGCGGTGCCGGCGTTGACCGTCTGCTGCATCGCGGTGGTGATCAGGCGCACCGCGATCGCGTCGCCGGCCTGCGCGGGCTTGGGCGCGGTGTCGTAGCGGTTGACGGTGCGGCCGTCGCGATCGACCACGCCGCGCACCAGATGCAGCGGCTGGATCTCGCCGCCCGACGCCAGAAACTGGTACAGCTGCGCCATCGCGTACGGACTCTGGTCGACCGAGCCGAGGATCAGCGACGGATTGCCGTCGGCCTCGATGCCGGCCAGGGTGTGGATCAGGTCGGCGAGCACCTTCGGCCCGACCTGCATGCCGACGCGCACCGTGGCCTGGTTGTAGGACTGCGCTAGCGCATCGATCAGCCGCACGCTGCCGTGGCTGCGGCCGTCGGAGTTGCCCGGCGTCCAGCGACGGCCGTTGTCCAGCGTCACTGTGACCGGCGAATCATCGACCCAGGTGGCCAACGACCAGCGGTCGGGCAAGGCCAGTGCGCGCAGATACACAAACGGCTTGAGCAGCGAACCGACCGGTCGCTGCGCCTCGATCGCGCGGTTGAAACCCGGCTGGGTGAACTCGCGGCTGCCGACCACCGCGATCACGTCGCCGTGGTGCACGTCGGTAACCACCATGCCCGACTGCAGCGGCGGACGGCGCTTGTTTTCCAGCGATTTGAGCGTTTTGGCGACCGCGGCCTCGGCGTAGGCCTGCGCCGACGGCGACATCCCGGTCATCACGCTCAGTCCGGCGCCCTGCAGCGCATCGGCCGGGTAGTCGCGGACCAGTTGACGGCGCAGCAAATCGACATAGGCCGGGAAACGGTTGGCCGAGGTGCTGCCCGGCGAGTGGCTGATGCCGAGCGGCGCGGCGCGCGCGCGATCGAAGGCCGGCGCGTCGATCAGCCCTGTCTCGCGCATCCGCGACAGCGCGAAGTTGCGCCGCTCCAACGCGCGCGCCGGATGGCGGCGCGGGTCGTAGGCCGAGGGGCCCTTGACGATGCCGATCAGCAGCGCGACCTGCTCGCTCGACAGGTCCGCCAGCTCGCGGCCGAACCAGAACTCCGAGCCGGCCGCCACGCCACGGATCGCCTGCGCGCCGCGCTGGCCGATATAGACCTGATTGAGATAGGCCTCGAGGATGGTGCGCTTGTCGTAGCGCGCCTCGATCAGCAGCGCGAACAGGATCTCGTTGAATTTTCGGCTCACGGTCTGCTCGCGGCCGATGCCGAGCAGGCCCGAGCGCGCGAGCTGCTGGGTCAGGGTGCTCGCGCCCTGCATGTTCTCGCCAGCGGAGGTCACGGTGACAAACGCCGCGCGCAGCATGCCGCCGAGGTCGATGCCGTGGTGACGCGCAAAATTGCGGTCCTCGACCGCCTGCAAGCCGGTCACCAGCAGGTCGGGCACGTCCTCGATGCGCACCAGGCGGCGCTCTTCCTGGTTCTGCCCGTACAGCGTGGCGATCCGCGCGACGTCGAGCCGCGCGCGCTTGATCGCGCGCTTGCCCGACGCGTCGCGCAGCGCGACGATGCGGCCGCCGGACAGCGTCGCCTCAACGCGCGACGGCGCAACCGCGCCATCGACATCGCCAAAGCCGCGGCTGCTGATCGTCCAGCGCGCGCCCTGCAGCGTGTAGGTGCCGGGGCGGCCGCTGGGGTCCTGCCGGTACGAGGCCGCCGCGAGCTCGGTCTTTAGGGTCGCGGCGTTCATCGCCAGGCCGGGCGCGAGCTGCAGCGGTCGCGCATACACCCGGGTCGGAATCTGCCACTGCAGCTGGCCGAAGCGCTGGGTGACCTGATGATTGAGATACAGCGTGTACGGGATCAGGAAGCCCAGGCCCAGGCCGATCGCGGCCAGTGCCCAGGTCAGCAGCCGGCGACGCCCGTCGGGCACCGCGTCGTCGCGGTCGTGGTCGATGGGGTCTTCGTCGTAATCGATGCGGGCCACGGCGCTGTGCAGGTTGCGAAAGAGGATGCCGGCGCTGGGCATTCGCAGGTGGAATGCGACAATGGCGCGCTTGCCGGCGGCGTCGCGAGTCTAGCGCAGCGCACATTCGTGGCCGTCGCGCCGCTGGCGTCCAGTCATCCGGAGTTCTGCTGCATGTCGTATTCGCTGGCCGATGCGCGCTTTTTGATCGATCGCGGCACCGGCCTCGTCCGTCGCGGACTGGTCAGCCTGCGCACGCGCGGCTGGCGCGCCAGCTGGCCGCGCGTGGTCGCGCAGTTCCGGCATGTGCCGGCCGCGCAGCGTCCGGCACTCTATGCGCCCGCGACACAACCGCGGGTGCCGGCGGCGCTTGCCACCAGCACCGCGCCGCGCGCGAGCGTGGTGATCCCGGTGCACGGCCAGCTCGCGCACACCCTCGCCTGCCTGCACGCGCTGGCCGAACACTCGCCACGTGCGGGCTTCGAGGTGATCGTCATCGACGACGCATCGCCCGACGACAGCGGCGACGTGCTGCCGGGCATCGCCGGCCTGCGCTATCACCGTCGCGCGGTCAATGGCGGCTTCATCAAAGCATGCAACGACGGCGCGGCGCTGGCGATCGGCGAATATGTTGTCTTCCTCAACAACGACACCGTGCCGCAGCCCGGCTGGCTCGATGCGCTGCTCGCCACCTTCGACGACGTGCCCGACGCCGGTCTGGTCGGCGCGCAATTGCTGTACCCCGACGGCCGCTTGCAAGAATCTGGCGGCGTGGTGTTTGCTGACGGCAACGGCTGGAACTACGGCCGCTACGGCTCACCCAACGACCCGCGCTACGGCTATCGGCGCGATGCCGACTATGTCAGCGGCGCGGCGATCGTGATCCCGCGTGCGCTGTTCGCGCAGCTCGGCGGCTTCGACACGCGCTACGCGCCGGCGTATTACGAGGACACCGATCTCGCGTTTGCGGTGCGCGCCGCCGGCCGCCGCGTACTGGTGCAGCCGGCCGCGCGCGTGGTGCATGACGAGGGCGCGACCTCGGGCACCGACACCGGCAGCGGCGTCAAGGCCTATCAGGTGCGCAATCGCGCCATCTTTGCCGCGCACCGCCGCGACGCGCTCGCCATCCACGCCGCGCCCGGCACCCTGCCCTCGCCCGCGGTGCTGCATCGCAGGCAGCGGCAAGTGCTGGTCATCGACGCACTGACGCCGATGCCAGACCGCGATTCCGGCTCGCTGCGGCTGGCGGCATTGATGCGGCTGCTAGGCGACGAAGGCGCGCACGTGGTGTTTGTGCCGGCCAACCGCGAGCGCGTCGGCGACTACACCGCCGCGCTGCAGCGCATCGGCGTGGAGACTTGGTACGCGCCGTTTGCCGCGCGCGCACCGGCGTGGCTACGCGAGCACGGACCGCGCTTCGACACCGTGCTGGTCTGCCGGCACTACGTCGCGCGCGAGTTTCTGCCGCTGCTGCGCGCGCACGCGCCGCAGGCGCGGATCGTGTTCGACAGCATCGACCTGCACTACCTGCGCGAACAGCGCGCCGCCGCCCTCACCGGCGATGCCGCGCTGGCGCGCGCCGCGCAACGCACGCGCACGCTCGAACTCGAGGTGATCGCGCGCAGCGACGTCACCCTGGTGGTTAGCGACGTCGAACGCGCACTGCTCGTCACCGATGCCCCGGACGCGCATGTCGAGGTGCTGTCCAACCTGCACGAGGTGCGCGGTGCCGGCCTGCCGTTCGCCGAACGTCGCGACCTGGTGTTTGTCGGTGGCTTCCGCCATCCGCCGAACGTCGACGCGGTGCGCTGGTTTGTCGACGCGGTGTTTCCGTCGATCCGCGCGCGGCTGCCCGAGGTGGTGTTGCACTGCATCGGCGACGACGTGCCCGACGCGATCGCGTCGCGGGCGTCGCGCGACGGCGTGCGCGTCCACGGCCATGTCCCCGACATCGCGCCGATCATGGACGGCGGCCGCATCGCGCTGGCGCCGCTGCGCTTCGGTGCCGGCGTCAAGGGCAAGATCAACCTCAGCATGGCGCACGGCCAGCCGGTGGTCGCCACGTCCTGCGCGGTCGAAGGCATGCACCTCACCGACGGCGTCGACGTGCTGGTCGCCGACGACGCGCAGGCGTTCGCCGACGCGGTGGTGCGGCTGTACGGCGATGCCGCGCTGTGGCAGCGGCTCAGTGCCGGCGGACTCGACAACGTGGCGCGGCATTTTTCGCTGGACGCCGCGCGCGACACTGTGCGGCGGGTATTTTTCGACGCGCACTGATACTGGATTTGTAGCAGCGCCCCATGGGCGCGATGCTGCTCTGGATTTGTAGGAGCGCCCCATGGGCGCGATGCTTTACATGACCGAGCCGAAGAGCATCGCGCCCATGGGGCGCTGCTACAAGGGACAATGGTTCAGGCCGTCGTGGGGGCGCAAGAATGTCGGCCTCAACGCGCCGAAGCGATACGCAGGCGCATGGCGAAGTCGTCGATGCCGGAGGTACGCGGATCGATGGCGCGAGCCGCCGCCAGCGCCGACGCCGCGCCGTCGAGATTGCCGCCGCTCAAGCGCTCTTCGCC
>JBOHYD010000203.1:0-10094 GCA_050737635.1 Luteimonas sp.
GGTCAAAGACGGCTTCGAGGTGATGGTCTACACCAGCGACGACCCGATCCTCGCCAAACGGCTGCAGGAAATCGGCTGCGTCGCGGTGATGCCGCTGGCCGCGCCGATCGGTTCGGGTCTCGGCATCCAGAACCGCTACAACCTGATGGAAATCATCGAAAACGCCACCGTGCCGATCATCATCGACGCCGGCGTCGGCACTGCGTCGGACGCGGCGATCGCGATGGAGCTCGGCTGCCACGGCGTGCTGATGAACTCCGCGATCGCCGGCGCGCGCGATCCGGTGCGCATGGCGCGGGCGATGAATCTCGCCGTGCGCGCCGGCCGCGATGCCTTCCTCGCCGGCCGCATCCCGCGCAAGCGCTACGCCAGCGCCTCCTCGCCGGTCGACGGCCTGGTCGGCTGATGGTCGAGTCGGAGCCCGACGACGCGGCCGTGCCATCGCTGTCACCGGTATCGGGTCACGACCCGCTCGGCCGTCAGCCGTTCACCCAGCGCGACGGGTGTCGCGCGGTGCGCAGCTTCGTGCTGCGGCAGGGCCGCTTCACGCCGGCGCAACAGCGCGCGTTCGATGCGTTGTGGCCGCGCTTCGGGCTGGAGTTTGTGCACCATGGTGCCGCGCGCGCGCCGCGCGATTTCGACGCCGTGTTCGGCCGACATGCGCCGCGCGTGGTCGAGATCGGCTTCGGCAACGGCGAGGCCCTGCGCTACGCCGCGGCCCACGACCGCACTCGCGACTACATCGGCATCGAGGTGCATGCGCCCGGCGTCGGCCGCCTGCTCAACGCGCTCGGCGACGACGGCAGCGACCACGTCCGCGTCTATCACCACGACGCAGTCGAGGTGCTCGCGCACGAGATCGCCGACGCCAGCCTCGACGAAATCCGGATTTATTTTCCCGATCCGTGGCACAAGAAGCGCCACAACAAGCGCCGCCTGCTGCAGCCGGAGTTCGCGGCGCTAATGGTGCGCAAACTGCGCATCGCTGGCCGCCTGCATCTCGCCACCGACTGGCAGGACTACGCCGAACAAATGTGGGACGTGCTCGACGCGACGCCCGGCCTGCGCAATCGCAATGGTGCGCGCGGCCATGTGCCGCGGCCCGAGTGGCGCCCGCAGACCCACTTCGAAACGCGCGGCCAGCGGCTCGGGCATGGGGTATGGGATTTGTTGTATGACAGGTGCCGGGACTCGGGACTCGTAGGGGCATGAGAATCCCGTCATTTTATGGGCTGCGCAACATCCGCTCGCGCTGTCCGGGCAAGCAATTTCCGATATCGCTCGGAGTGCGGTTTCACGCGTCCCGAGTCCCGAGTCCCGAATCCCAGCCCTGATGGACACCACCCTCACCCTCACCACCGACATGGAGCTCGTACTCGGGCTCGTCGGCCTGACGATGGTGCTGTTTTTGTTCGAGCGCGTGCGCGCGGATCTGGTCGCGCTGGTGGTACTGGTGATGCTCGGGCTGACCGGACTGGTCGCGGCTGAGGACATCTTCAACGGCTTTTCGTCCAACGCGGTGATCAGCGTGATCGCGACGATGATTCTCGGCACCGGACTCGACCGCACCGGCGCGCTCAACCGCCTCGCCGCGTGGCTGCTGCGCCGCGCGCACGGCGTCGAGCAACGGCTGATGATCTTGACCAGCGCGATCGCCGGGCTCAATTCGTCGTTCATGCAAAACCCGTCGGTGATGGCGCTGTATATGCCGGTGGCGTCGCGGATTTCGTCGCGTACCGGCATCAGCCTGCCGCGGCTGTTGCTGCCGATCGGCGCGGCGATCGTGATGGGCGGCGGCCTGACGATGGTCGGCAACTCGCCGCTGATCCTGCTCAACGACCTACTGGTGTCGGCCAATGCCAACCTGCCGTCGGGCGTCGCGACACTAGAACCGCTGGGCATGTTCGCGCCGATGCCGGTCGGCCTAACCCTGCTCTCGGCGTGTCTGGTCTATTTTCATTTCTTCGGCAACAAGCAACTGCGCGAAGAAGGCGACCAGGGCGTGACGCCGGCGCGCACGCAGAGCTACTTCGCGCAGTCCTACGGCATCGATGGCGACGTCTTCGAGCTGACCGTCAACGCCGACAGCCCGATGGTCGGCATGTCGCTGGGCGAGGCCGAAACCCTGCACGGCGCGCCGTTGTTGCTGGCGCTGAAGACCGGCAACGAGTCGCGGCTGGCGCCGCCGGGCGATGCGCGGATCTGGGTCGGCAGCGTGCTCGGCGCAATGGGCCAGCGCCAGCAGGTCGCGGATTTTGCGCAGAATAATTTTCTGCGCCTGAGCTCGCGGCTGCGCGAGTTTGCCGATCTGTTCAACCCCAGCCGCGCCGGTATTTCCGAAGCCGTGGTGCCGCCGACATCAAGCTTCATCGGCAAAACCTCGGCCAACTTGCAGCTGCGCAAGAAGCACGGCATCAGCCTGTTGGCGATCAACCGCGACAAGGAAGTGCTGCGCGACAACGTGCGCAGCCTGCCGCTGCGCGCGGGCGACATGCTGGTGCTGCACAGCATCTGGCAGGATCTCGCGCAGACCGCGGCCAACCGCGACTTCGTGATCGTCACCGATTACCCGAAAGGCGAGCAGCGTCCGCACAAGTTCAAGATTGCGATGACGATCTTCGCGATCACCATGCTGATCGCGCTGTCCTCGCGCATCCCGACCTCGATCGCGTTGATGGCCGGCGTCGCCGGCATGCTGGTCAGCGGCGTGCTGAAGATGGACGAGGCCTACGCGGCGATCAACTGGAAGACGGTGTTTTTGATGGCCTGCCTGATCCCGCTCGGCTGGGCGATGGATTCCAGCGGCGCGGCGGCATGGATCGCCGGCCACAGCATCGAGCGCCTGCCCGACGGCGTGCCGGTGTGGCTGCTGCAACTCGCGATCGCGATCCTGACGACCTTGTTTTCGCTGGTCATCAGCCACGTCGGCGCGACCATCGTGGTGGTGCCGCTGGCGATCAACCTCGCGCTCGCCGCCGGCGGCAACCCGACCGCCTTCGCGCTGATCGTCGCGCTGTCGGCGTCCAACAACTTCATGACCGCGTCCAATCCGGTGGTGTCGATGATCACCGGCCCGGCCGGCTACACCCCGCGCGAAATGTGGCGCGTCGGCGGCCCGCTATCGCTGATCTACACGGTGATCGTGGTGGTGGTGGTGAATCTGCTGCTTTGAAGGCGAGTGAGGCGTGGGGAAAGCCGAGGGCCGGAATGCAAGCATCCCCATCGTGTGTGCCGCGCTTCCCGGCGCTTCTGCTCTGCGCTTTTACTCCCCACTGCCCACTCCCCGCTCCCGCTTCACTGCCAGAAACACCTTGCCATCGCGCACCGCCACCGCCACCGCGCGCAGCGATTCGCCGCGGCACGGGCCGGCGACGCATTCGCCGTGCTGCAGTTCGAAACTCGCGCCGTGCGCAGCGCAGACCAGATGGCCGTCCTTGGACAGCAGAAATTCGCCGGGCGACCAGTCGAGCCGACGGCCGGCATGCGGGCAAACGTTGAACCACGCACGCACCGCGTCACCGTCGCGATACAACAGCAGCGATTCGGCATCACCGTCGATCAGCGCCTCGACTTCCGCAAGCGCGCCATCGGCGATTCGCGTCAGCGCGATCAGCGCGTGGTCGTCGTCATGCAATGCCGTCATGTCGCCTAGTCATGCCTTGATTTTCACTCTTTAGATTAACGAACTTCTCACACCTTGCTCGATCACGCGGCCGATACTGGCCGTCATTCGACCTTCACCACAGTGCGCCACTGCCCCCGACGATGACAACCCGCTTCTTTCGTTCGCTCCGCACGCGCTTATCGGGCATCGATCTATCGAGACTGTTCGCGCCACGTAAGCCGCGTCATCCGCTGCTGCGCGTCCTATTCGGGCTGATCGGCCTGACGCTGCTCGCAGCGCTGTTGGTGATCGGCGTGTTTATCGGTGCGGCGATGTTGATCGGCGGCCTGCTGCTGCGCAGCGTGCGCCGCAGCCGCAGGCCGACGCCGCTACGCGCCAATGCCGTCGATGGCGAGTACCGCGTGGTGCGCAAGACCAGCGCTCCCGGCCAACCGCTGCTGCGCTGAGCGTGCGGACACTGCACCGCGGTGACCGGCGCGGCGTCGATATCCTCTGCGTCCGACGACGCCATGCGCCGCGCATCCGCTGCCGCGGCGTCGCCGTGCGCGGCGGCGGTGCCTTTCCGGTGCATCGCATCTACTGCGTTGGCCACAATTCCGCCGATCACGCCCGCGAGATAGGCGCGCGAGCGCACGCACGCCGACGCACTGATCTTCATGGGCAACGCCGGTGCGGTGTCGCCGCGCCGTGGCCCGGCGACGTCTGCGTCGCGCGCCTCGACGACCTGATCGAACTGCACTGCGACATCGGCCACGCCGCGCGCTAGGCTGTCGGCTTCCCCAGCCAGGACGGAGACGACGATGGGCATGATCGGTGAGTTCAGGGAATTCGCGATGCGCGGCAACGTCGTCGACCTCGCAGTCGGCGTGGTGATCGGCGCGGCGTTCGGCAAGATCGTCAGCGCGCTGGTCGACAAGGTGATCATGCCGCCGATTGGCCTGCTGTTCGGCGGCGTCGATTTTTCGAAGTGGGTGATCGTGCTCAAGGCCGCCGCGGTCGATGCCGCCGGCAGGGAGATCCCGGCCGTGGCGATCGGTATCGGCGAGTTCGTCAACGCGCTGGTGCAGTTCGTGATCGTCGCGTTCGCGATCTTTCTGGTGATCAAGGCCATCAACCGCATCAACCGCCAACCCGATCCTGCGCCTGCGGCGACGCCCGACGACGTGCTGCTGCTGCGCGAAATCCGCGACGCGCTGAAGAAGTAACCGTCCCCGTGCGCCACGGAGCCGCCGGGCCGGCAGCGCGCGGTCGCCGGGCACTCCGCTGATAAGCTCACCGTTCTGCCGTAATCGGGTAGCCGGAGATTCCCATGCGCAGTGCAACCCCGCTGTTTGCCCTCGCCGTCGTCGTACCCGCGCTCGCCGTGTCCGCGGTCGCTGCGCATGCGCAAACGCGCATCCCCGACGCCGCACTTGCCCAAACCCCAGCGCTGCGCGAACAGGCGCTGGCCAGCCCGCTCGGCTACGACATCGTCACCTCATTGACCACCGAAGTCGGCCCGCGGCTGGCCGGCAGCGACGCCGACGCACGCGCGGTGACCTGGGCGGTCGCGAAGTTCAAGGCGCTCGGCTATGACCGCGTGTGGACCGAACCGGTGACCTTCCCCGCGTGGCAGCGGCGCAGCGAACGCGCCGAAGTGCTGGGAGCGTCGTCGCAACCGCTGACCATCGCCGCGCTCGGCGGCAGCCCGGGCGGCACGGTCGAGGCCGAGGTCGTGCGCTTCGCCGATCTCGCCGCGCTGAAGGCCGCGCCCGACGGCTCGCTCGCCGGCAAGATCGCCTTCGTCGACTACTCAATGCAACGCGCGCGTGACGGCAACGACTACCGCAACGGCAGCGCGATCCGCAGCGGCGGGCCGTCGGCGGCGATCGCCAAGGGTGCGATCGGTTTTCTGATGCGCTCGGCCGGCACCGGCTCGCACCGCGTGCCGCACACCGGCGTCACCCGTTATGCCGAGGGTCTGACGCCGATCCCGGCCGCGGCGCTGTCGGTACCCGACGCACAGCAGCTCGCGCGGCTGGCCGCACGCGGCACCACGCGCGTGCGGCTGGCGCTGGACTGCGGCTGGGACGGGACGTACACCTCGCAAAACGTGATCGGCGAAATCACCGGCACGCAGAAGGTCGCCAAGGGCACGATGCGCGAGGTGGTGCTGATCGGCGGGCATCTCGATTCCTGGGACCTCGGCACCGGCGCGGTCGACGACGGTGCCGGCGTGGCGATCACCATGGCCGCCGGCGCGCTGATCAAACCGCTCAAGCCCAGGCGCAGTATCCGCGTGGTCGCGTTCGCCAACGAGGAGCAGGGCCTGTACGGCGGCAACGCCTATCGCGACCGCTATCTCGGCGAGGTCGCGCGCCATGTGATCGCCGCGGAAAGCGACTTCGGTGCCGGCCGCGTCTACGGCTTCGACAGCAGCGCGTCCGCCGCCGCGCAGCCGGCGATCATGCAGATCGCGCAAGCGCTGGCGCCGCTAGGCATTGAGCATCTGCCCGGCAAGGGCGACCCCGGCCCGGACATCGGCCCGCTTGCCGCGCGCGGCATGGCCTGGGGCTGGTTGGCCCAGGACGGCAGCGATTACTTTGACCTGCATCACACCGCCGACGATACCCTCGACAAGATCGATCCGAAAGCCCTCGCGCAAAACGTCGCTGCGTATGCGGTGTTCGCATGGCTCGCCGCACAAGCCGATGGCGATTTCGGCAGCGCACTGAAGGATGCGCCGGCGCAAACGCGCTGAGGAAGCGCTGAATAAACCCGCAACGAACGCCACGCAGGCAAAGAACATCATCCGCGATTGCCTTGCAGGCGGGAACTTCGCGCAAGAACGCCCGATGGCGCGCCGTATATTCCCGGGACAGCTCTATCGCGGCCATGGCCGCTTCCACAAAAGTCGGTAGCGTGCGGCGGGGATGGTGTCGGTGAGCGCCAAAACGCAAGACGGCCACCTCGCGGTGGCCGTTACTGCAGTGTCTCGTGGCGGGTTGCTTATTCGGCGCTGGACACCGCCGCGGCAACCGCGATGGCCTTGTGCTTGGCCTGTGCGGCGAGGTCTTCCTTGATGCGCGCTTTCTTGCCTTCGAGGCCGCGCAGGTAGTACAGCTTGCCGGCACGAACCGCGCCGCGGCGCTTGACCTGCACCGACTCGATGATCGCGCTGTGCGACTGGAACACGCGCTCGACGCCGTAGCCGTGTGAAATCTTGCGCACGGTGAACGCAGAGTTGAGGCCGGCGTTCTTCTTGCCGATGACCACGCCTTCATAGGCCTGCACGCGCTCGCGATTGCCTTCCTTGACCTTGACGTTGACCACGACGGTGTCGCCCGGCCCGAAGTCCGGCAGTTTGCGCTGCGATTGTTCGGCTTCAAAGTCCTGGAGGAGCGTGTGGATGGAGGGCTTGGTCATGGCGCGGCCTGCTGATGTCGTGTTGCGGGCGGAGGTGGTGTCAGGCCGGAGGTGTACGGTGCGGGTCTGACTGATGACGCGTAGTCGGGCATTATAGCGATGTTTTTGCAATGCAGGGTAGCGGATCGACGGGCTCGCCAGGAAGGTTTTCGCCGGGGAGTGTGGCCTCGCCTGCACGATCGCCAGCGATCCATCGAAACACCGCTGGGTAGGGCCCGCCCTACGGCTCGCCCAAGGACGCGAGAAAGCTCCGGTCGGCGGCCGACAGCTCGGCGGATTCGAGCAGGTCGGGGCGCCGCTGCCGGGTGCGCTGCAGCGACTGCTGGCGGCGCCAGCGCGCGATCCCGGCGTGGTTGCCGGACAGCAGCACGTCGGGCACGACGCCGAGCGCGTGCTCGACCGGGCGCGTGTAGTGCGGGCAATCCAGCAGGCCGTCCTCAAAGCTGTCCTGCGCGGCGGACTCGACATCGTTCAGCGCGCCGTCCTGCAATCGCGCGACCGCGTCGATCACGACCGCCGCGGCCAGTTCGCCCCCGGACAGCACGTAGTCGCCGATCGAGATTTCCTCGTCGACCTCGGCGGCGATCAGCCGCTCGTCGACGCCCTCGTAGCGTCCGCACAGCAGGATCAGGCGGTCGCGGCCGGCGAGTTCGCGCACCTTGGCCTGGGTAAGCGGTACTCCCTGCGGGCTCAGATAGCTCGTCTTCGCCGGCTGTGCAGCGGCCGCGCGCGCGGCCTGCAGCGCGGCGCGCAGCGGGTCGATCAACATCACCATGCCAGGGCCGCCGCCAAACGGGCGGTCGTCGACGCGGCGGTAGCTGCCCTCGGCATGGTCGCGCGGATTCCAGCCATGCAGCGACAGCACACCGCGCTGCTGCGCGCGACCGACGACGCCGTGGCCGGCGATCTGCGCCACGAACTCGGGAAACAGGCTGACGATGTCGATGCGCATAGGGCGAAGAGCATTAGTGAAGAGGAACGAGTGGAGAGGAACGAGTGAAAAGACGGATTGGGAGGGTTCGAGTTTCTGCGGTGCAGGCTTTCACTCATTCCCACTCACTCGTTACTCGTTCCTAGAAATCCGGATCCCAGTCGACGGTCACCACGCCGGCGTCGACATCGACGGACACCACGTAATCCGGCTCGACAAACGGGATCATCCGCTCGCGGTCGCCGTGCGCAACGAGTACATCGTTGGCACCGGTCGAAAACAGGTGCGAGACGACGCCGAGCGCGACGCCGTCGACGGTGACCACACGCAGGCCTTCGAGATCGACCCAGTAATATTCGCCCGGTTTCGGTGGCGGCAAGGCGTCGCGCGGCACGTAGATCTCGGTGCCGCGCATTGCTTCGGCGGCGTCGCGGTCGTCGATGCCGGGCAAGCTCGCGACTAAGCCTTTCGCGGTTTCGCGGCCGCGTGCGCCAGTAAGTTCACGCTCATGGCCCTGCGCGTCGCGCAATGTCCACGGCTGATAGCCGAGGATCGCGCTCGGCGGCTCGGTGAAGGATTCGAGCTTGAGTTCGCCGCGCACGCCAAACGCGCCGTGGATCTTGCCCAGCAGGATCATGACTGGCAATGGCCGGTGCTGGACACCGGCCGGCGCGTCGGGATATGCACCGCGGCGGACACTGGCGCGCGGTTGTGCGCGGCCGCTGCGTCAGACGGCCGGCGGAGCCGCCGCCGGGGCGGCGGTCGCGGCCTTGTTCGCTTCCTTGTACAGGTTGCGGACCTTGTCGGTCAGCTGCGCGCCCTGCCCGACCCAATGATCGACACGGGCGGTGTCGAGCACGATGCGCTCTTCGGCACCGGTGGCGACGGGGTTGTAGTAGCCCAAGCGCTCGATGTTGCGGCCATCGCGGGCGCTGCGCTGGTCGGTAACGATGATGTGATAGAAGGGGCGCTTCTTGGCGCCGCCACGGGTGAGGCGGATCTTGACCATGGTGCTGCTTCCTGTGTTGCCCAGTCGCCAGAGCGGCGAGGTAAGCCGAGCAGTGTAAAGCATTGATGGCGATGATGAAATGCCCGGCGTGACGTGACGGCTGCCCGCAGGAGCGCCCCATGCACGCTCCTACAACTGCTGCCAGGGCTGCGTGGCCAGGGCCTCGACCAGCAGGCCATGCAACTCGGGGCTGGGGGAGGCAGCCACGCCGTCGATATCGCCCACCGGCCGCACCCCGCGCGCGTTGCAGATGAAGGCGGCATCGAAGCCGGCCAGCGCACTGCGTTCGACCGGCTGTGTCGACTGCTCGATGCCGAGCCGCGTCAGTCCTGCCTGCAACAGCCGCTCGCAGGTCCCCCGCAGCGCCGGCGCCTCGGGCCAGATCACCCGACCGTCGCGCCAGAAGCCGATGTTCCAGAACGCCCCTTCCAGCACCAGTCCGCAGGAATCAACGAACAGCGCATCGTCGAAGCCGGCCTGCATCGCGTGCCGCCGGTAGTGGTGCGATGCAAACGTGCCGACGTGCTTGATATGCGGCAGCACACGCTCGTGGCGATATGACCGAACACGCAGCGGCCTGAGGTCGTGAGCATCCGCTGCGCGTGTCGTTATCAGAATGGCTGGCGCGCCGGCACGCGTGACGCCATCGCTGGCGTCGCGACGGCACCGATCGACCGCGCGCATGAACACCGTCACCCGCAGCGTGCAGTCGGCATTGGCTTGCGCCGCCAACGCGCGATGAATCGCATCGCGAACACTGCGCGCGTCCAGGTCGCAGGCAAACAGTTCACGCGTCGCATCGTTCAGTCGCTGCAGGTGCAGGTCGAAGCCCTGTACGGCCAGTCCGCGCACCTGCATCGTGGTGAAGTGGCCATAGCTGACCAGCGCGCCATGCAATTCCTCGACTTCGGGCGCCGCGCCGCTGAGCAGCCGCCGGTTCATCGCGATGCGCTCACAACAAGGCCTGCGCCTGCGCCCACCACCGCGTAACGCAATCCGCCGCCGGCCACGCCGGTGCCAGCGCAGCCGACTGCCCGGCCCAGGCCTGCAGGCGCGCGAGATCGCCGGACGACTGGCCGGCAGCGCGCATGGCCGCGGTCAGGCCACGCTGCACCGGATAGGCG
>JBOHYD010000204.1:0-20254 GCA_050737635.1 Luteimonas sp.
AGGTCGCTGAGCGCGATGACGCGCGCATCGCGCCGGCGCTGGCCGGCCTCGCCCCGGGCACGCTGCCACCAGCGCTGATGGACGGCGGACGGCGCTGGTGGCTGGCGGAGTTGAAGGACGAGGCCGCACTGCGCGCTGCGGTGCCGGCATGGCCGGCGATTGCGACGCTCGCCCATGACACCGGCAGCATGGGGCTGTGCGCGTACGCGCGCGCCGATGCGGCGGCCGGCTACGACCTCGTGGTGCGTGCCTTCGTCGGCGCGAGCGGGCCGTTCGAGGATGCCGCATCCGGCGCGGCCAACGCCACGCTGGCGGCGTGGTTGGCGTCGCGCGACGCGCTACCGGGCAGCGATGGCCGCTACCGCGTCAGTCAGGGGCGCGAGGTCGGCTACGACGCGATCCTCGAACTGCAGGTCGATGCCGCCGGCGATGTCTGGTCCGGCGGCCGCGTGTGCGCAGTGGTGCGCGGCACGATCGACTGGTCACGGATGGATCGAACCCCGCACATCGGTTGATGCGCGGCGCGGCGATTACTACTCCGCGCGCACGTCGACGCGCACGCGGATGCGGTCGCCGGGATGGAAATCGGTGCGCGTGGTGTAGCGGCGGTCGGCGTACTCGTAGGTAACGTCGTAGCCGGCGACGCGGGCGTCGTCATCGCGGTAGCCGCTGCTCACCGGCACCGGATCGCACACCGTGACGCTGCCGGTGCGCGAGGTCGCGTAGCGGTTGTTGCTGTCGTAGATCTCGCGGCCGGCGATGCCGCCGACCACGGTGCCGAGCGCCGCGGTCGCATAGCGCGCCGAACCGCCGCCGACGCGGCTGCCGAGTGCGGCGCCGAGCACCGTCGCCACGCTGCGCCCGCCGTCGCTGCCGCCGCTGCGGTAGACGCGATCGTCATAGCCCTCATTACGACCGTCGTTGTAGCTGCCGTTGTTGTCATAGCCGCCGCTGCCGGCATACACGCCGTCCTGGCGCGTGTAGCAGCGCTGCTGCGATGAGGCGTTGCTGGCGTAGTTGTTGCCGTATCCCCCGTAGCCGTTCCCGGAGGTGATCACCGGATCGACGCGCACCACGCGCGCGTCGTCGTACTGCGCACCGACGCTATTGCCGTAGCGGTCCACCGTTGGCTGCGACGGATAGCCGCGATAACCGCCGGTGTCGCCGTCACGATCGTAGTCGACGCCGTCGTCGTAGCGATCGTCGGTCTGGTAGCCGTTATAGCCGCTCGACGAGTAGCTAGACTGCGCGGAGGCGGCACCGACACCGGCGACGAGGCCGAGCGCAAGGATCGAGGTAGCGAAACGCTTCATGGACGGCTCCGTCGCCGGGATGGCGAGGCGGTCACGGTAGGTGGCGGCACGTAACGCATCGCTGAATCTGCAGGCGTGCACGATGGTCATACGGATAGCGTTTAGCGCGGCGACAGCCACAGAGCCAGCGGCTGGTTTTGAGGCTCGGGCTTTTTTCGGCATATCGGTGTGCGTCGGTATGAGGGATCAAGATCTTTCAGTCAAGGACTCACTTTTGTGGCAGCCCTTGTCGCTTACCCGAGCAGTTCGGCATCCAACGTGATCGGCACCGCGCTGAGCGCCTTCGATACCGGGCAGTTTCGCTTGGCGTCGTCGGCGATCGCGCGGAACGTCGCCTCGTCGATGCCGGGCACCTTGGCCTTGGTCTTCAGCCGGATCGCGCTGAGCTGCGGGCCGCCTTGCATCGACAGGTCGACCTCGGCGCGGGTGTCGACCGCGTCCGGCGCGTGGCCGGCTTCGGCGAGCGCGTTGGACAGCGCCATCGTGAAGCACGCCGCGTGCGCGGTGGCGATCAGCTCTTCGGGATTGGTGGCCCGGCTCTTGGCGGATTTGTCGTCGCCGAAACGGCTGTTGAAGCCGTACGGCGTGTCGGTCATCAGCCCGCTCTGCGGCGTGCTGAGCGTGCCGCTGCCGGTCTTGAGATCGCCGGACCAGTGCGCGGTGGCGTGGCGTGAAATACCCATGTGCGTCTCCTTGATGTGGTGGTGTGGACGAGTCGATCGAGCGCAAGGCTAGCCCGCCGGCCGTGACAGTGCCATTCGGATTGCTGCGCCGCAACGCGACGCTGCATTTCGGCACGCGTTATCGTGCCAGTCCGCCATGACCGCCCGCCGAACACACCCCGGCCACCACGCAGCGTTGCTGCCTCCGCTGTGCCGGGCGTTTTTCGCGGACGGCCATGACGTCCATCTCACCGAGACCATGGGAGACACGGACCTATGTCCTACAGCACAGCGGACATCCGCAACATCGCACTCGCCGGCCATCCCGGTGCCGGCAAAACCACGCTGTTTGAGGCATTGCTGCACGCCGGCGGCGCGATCAACACCGCCGGCAGCATCGAGCGCGGCAGCACGGTGTCGGATTTCGATCCGGTCGAAAAACAGCGCGGCCACTCCATCGATGCCGCGATCGCCAGCGTCGACCATGCGCTGCGCGACGGCGGGCCCATTCACGTCAACCTGATCGACACCCCCGGCTATCCGGATTTTCGCGGCCCCACGCTCGCCGCGCTGGCGGCCGTGGACACCGTGGCGATCGTCGTCGATGCCGACGCCGGCATCGGCTACGGCACGCACCGGATGATGGAGCACGCACGCGCACGCAAGCTCTGCCGCGTGATCGTGGTCAATAAGATCGACCACCCCGGCGCCAAGCTGGGTGCCCTGCTCGATACCCTGCGCGACAGCTTCGGCGCGGAAGTGCTGCCGCTCAACCTGCCGGCCGACGGCGGCAAGCGTGTCGTCGACTGCTTCTGGCAATCCGCCGGCGACAGCAATCTGGGACCGGTCGCCGACTGGCATCAAAAGATCATCGACCAGGTCGTCGAAGTGAACGAGACGGTGATGGACCACTACCTCGACCTCGGCGAGTCCGGCTTAGGCGACGACGAACTGCACGATGCCTTCGAGCAATGCCTGCGCGAGGGTCATCTGGTGCCGGTGTGCTTTGTCTCCGCGCGCAGCGGCGCCGGCGTGCGCGAGCTGCTCGACATCGCCGGCAAGCTGTTTCCGCATCCCGGCGAAGCCAATCCGCCGCCGTTCGTGAAGGGTGTCGGCGACGCCGCCGCGCCGATCGTCGCGACGCCCGATGCCGACGCCCACGTCATCGCCGACGTGTTCCGCATCGTCAACGATGCCTTCGTCGGCAAGCTCGGGGTATTCCGCGTCTACCAGGGCACGGTGCGCCGCGATACCCAGCTCTATGTCGACGACGGCAAGAAGCCGTTCAAGGTCGCGCATCTGTTCAAGCTGGTCGGCAAGGACCACGTCGAGATCGCGCAAGCGCTGCCCGGCGACATCGCCGCGATCGCCAAGGTCGACGAATTGCACATCGATGCGGTGCTGCACGACAGCCACGACGAAGACCAGATCCACCTCGCGCCGATGGCGTTTCCGGCACCGATGTTCGGGTTGGCCGTCGAAGCCACCCGCAAGGGCCAGGAGCAGAAGCTCGCGACCGCGCTGCACAAACTCGCCGAGGAGGATCCGTGCTTCGTCGTCGAGCACGAAAGCGAGACCAACGAGACCGTGGTGCGCGGCTTGTCCGACCTGCACCTGCGCATCAACCTCGACCGGCTGCGCGATCGCCACGGTGTCGACGTCGCCACGCATCCGCCGCGCATCGCCTACCGCGAGACCGTCGGTGCCAAGGCCGAAGGCCACCATCGCCATAAAAAGCAGACCGGCGGTGCCGGCCAGTTCGGCGAGGTGTTCCTGCGCATCGAGCCGCTGCCGCGCGGCGCCGGGTTCGAGTTCGTCGACGAGGTCAAGGGCGGCACCATTCCCGGATCGCTGCTGCCGGCAGTCGAGAAAGGCGTGCGCCAGGTGCTCGCGCACGGCGCGATCGCCGGCTATCCGCTGCAGGACGTGCGCGTGATCGTCTACGACGGCAAGCACCACCCGGTCGACAGCAAGGAGGTGGCGTTCGTCGCCGCCGGGCGCAAGGCGTTTCTCGATGCGATCGGCAAGGCGCAGCCGCAGGTGCTGGAGCCGATCGTCGACCTCGACGTTGCCGCGCCGGAACAGCACATGGGCGACATCAGCGGCGGGCTCGCCGGCAAACGCGCGCGCATCCACGGCACCGAGGCGGCCAACCGCGGCGAAATCGTCGTCAAGGCGCAGGTACCGCTGTCGGAGCTCGAAGGCTATGCCGCCGAGCTGAAATCGGTGACCGCCGGCCGCGGCCGTTACTCGCTGGATTTCAGCCACTACGCGCCGGTGCCGAGCGCGGTGCAGCAGCGTCTGGTGGAGGCGTACCGACCACGGCACGACGAGGAATGATCGTGGCCAATCAAGCCACTTACGATGAATCCTTCATCCCGCATTGGTCGTCGCGGCCGGTCTTCTCGGACCTGCCATGGTGGCGGTTTGCTCCCCCCCACGCCACGTTCGCGTCATCGGTCGCGGCGTGCTGGCGGTGGCTTTCGCGGGACATCAACCGCAGTCGCCAGGTCAATGACGCGTTGCGCAACGAAAAAGCCGGTTTTTTTGCATTTTCACTTGGCGCGACGCAGCGGTTGTCCTACATTGCCCATGCCGACGGGTTCGGCCCATCACTCAACCAACGAATACGGAATCACACGCACATGGCGAAGACAGCGAAAAAGGTGGTCAAAAAAGCCGCTCCGAAGAAGGCAGCCGCAACCAAGCCAGCCGCCCCGAAGCCGATCAAGGAAGCCCTGAGCAAGTCCGCTCTCGTGGCGCACATCGCCGAGAGCACCGGCGTTGCCGCAAAAGACGTGCGCGCGGTCATGGCCTCGCTCGAGAGCACCGTGCACGGCTCGATCAGCAAGAAGGGCGCGGGCTCGTTCACGCTGCCTGGCCTGCTCAAGATCACCGCCGTCAACGTGCCGGCCAAAGCCAAGCGTAAGGGCATCAATCCCTTCACCAAGGAAGAACAGTGGTTTGCCGCCAAGCCCGCCTCGATCAAGGTCAAGGTGCGGCCGCTGAAAAAGCTCAAGGACGCCGCAGCCTGATCTGCGATCGCCCTGCCTGCGCGTTATCCGCTTCGGTGGCGTGAGCTACTGCAGTGATGACCCATAGGCCGGACGTTTTCCTTCGGAAAGCGTGCCGGCCTTTTGATGCCTGCGCCGCGCTCGCTCGTTGCCCTATCGCGCAGCGGATGCGGCTAAACAGCCGCCCGTGCGGGGTCGCGCCGCTGGAGTACGCTTGCCGATCAACCCGATAGCTAGACAGGCAAAGTAGCGATGAAAGTAGGCATCTTCGGTTCAGGGGTGGTGGCGCGGACGCTCGGCAGCGGTTTTCTCGCCCATGGCCACCCAGTGATGTTGGGGACGCGCGACGTATCCAAGCTGCAGGGCTGGCTGGCGGACAACGCCGGTGGCAAGGCCGGCAGCGTCACTCAAGCGGCGGACTTCGGTGAGATCCTGGTCCTTGCCGCCAAGGGCGCGGCCGCAGCGGCCGTGCTGCGAGCGGCCGGTGCCGACAAGCTGGCCGGCAAGGTTGTCATCGATAGCACCAATCCGCTTGCCGATGCCGCGCCTCAGAACGGCGTGTTGAAGTTCACCACTAGTCTCGACGATTCGCTGATGGAACAACTGCAGCGCGAGTTCGCCGACGCGCGACTGGTCAAGGCGTTCAATTCGGTCGGCAGCCTGCTGATGGTCAATTCCCCAGCTCTCGGGCGGGCC
Source organism: Luteimonas sp. (assembly GCA_050737635.1). Taxonomy (GTDB): domain Bacteria; phylum Pseudomonadota; class Gammaproteobacteria; order Xanthomonadales; family Xanthomonadaceae; genus Luteimonas. The sequence continues at coordinate 5,686 of JBOHYD010000204.1, forward strand.
GCCGAGCATGTTCATCTGCGGCAATGACGATGATGCAAAACAGACCGTGCGCGGCATTCTCGACCAATTCGGCTGGCAGACCGAGGACATGGGCCGGGTCGAAGCCGCACGGGCGATTGAGCCGCTGTGCATACTGTGGTGTCTGCCGGGCTTTCTGCGCAACGACTGGTCGCACGCGTTCAAGCTGCTGCGCTGAGATGCGGCGGCTTCACGCCGCCACAACTGCATTTCGGCGTCTATGGCTGCGGCGGCGCACGTGGACACCAACGGCAGCGGCAGCGGCCGCAGCGCGCGCTAGCATCGGCAGCAACGCACGCGAACGGAGAATATGACGATGACACAGCGCGGGCCGAAGTGGCTACTCGTCGCAATCGTGGCAGTGATCGCCATCGTTACGGTGCGTGGCTGCCGCAACGACGCGCGCCGCGACGCCAGCACACCGGCTGCCGCAACGCCACCGTCGACGTCTTCCGCTACGACATCCGCAGACAATGCCGAAGCTGACGCCGTGCTGCGCGTACGCCTGCGCCAGCGCGACGAGGCGATGTACGCCGCGGTGTCGGCATTGCAGCGCTACCTCGCCGCGCTCGGTCGCGACGATCACGCCAACGCCGATACATTCTGGGTCGACAAGCACCCACCGACGGACTCCGTCGAGGCCGACCTGCGCTCGCTGAAAGGCCTGCATGGGCTGCGCATCGAAAGCGGCACGCCCAAGCCGCTGGACTCCGATCCCGTGCCGAGGGCATTGGAAATCCCGATTACCCTGCGCGCGAGCCTGAAAGACAGCCCGATGCGACATTACACCGGCTGGTACCGTCTGCGCCGCGCTAGCAGCGATGACCGCTGGGAAATCACCTCCGCCTCGGTCGATGCGGTTCCGGCCGCGCAGTAGCATCGCGCCGCCGACAATCGCGCGTTGGAACGCTCACCCCACTTTATGAACGACCTAGACGCCTATCTCAAGAACGGCGGATTCAACCTTGAAGTGCACGTCGGTCGTCGTTGAAGACTACTTCGCTCCCTCACCGAGCTGAGCGACAGTGGCTCGAAGTCCGGATTCTCCGCAGAAAGCAAATCTCGCGCGCTAGAACTGATGGATCACTATGAACGAGCTGCCATGCCATTCTCTCCGCCAGAGTACCCGCACAGCAGTCGAAACGATCGGTTGAGGATCTGAGAGCAAATCTCTGTGAGCTCTGACAATTCAAACCGAGCCCGTTTCGCGGCTCGGCCTGATTCAAGCGATATCCCAGAAGGAGACATCCGATGACCAAGCGCATTCTCGTTTGCGGCCTGCTGATGGCGCTGGCTTCACTGGCGTCCGGCTACGTGGTGCACGGCCTGCTGCTCAGCGGCGACTACGCGGTGCTGGTCGGCACGCTGATACGGCCTCCGGCGGAGTCGCAGCGGCTGCTCACGTGGATGATCGTCGCCCATCTGCTGATTGGAATGGCGGTGACGTGGCTGTACGCGCAGGGCTTCAACGCCGCAAAGTCGTCGGCCGGTCAAGGGCTGCGCTTCGGGTTGGCGATCGCGCTGCTCGCGGTGGTGCCGATGTACCTGATCTATTACGTGATGCAGCCAACGCCTGTGGCGCTCGCTGTCAAGCAGGTCGTGTTCGACGGCCTGCGCTTCATGCTGCTCGGCGGGCTGGTCGCCTATTTGCATCCGCAGCGTGCGAGCCTGGCGGATACGCGATAAGCGCGCTCGCGGCTGGCACGCGCGCAGGCCCGTGCGCGCCGTGTACCGCGCTAATGCCGCATTCACCGCAAGCGCGTAGCGTGCGCGAACACGCACTCGCGGCAGAACCCAATTTGCGCATCTCCACCCGCATTGCCTGCATCGCCATGATCGTCGCCCTGCTCGCCGCCTGCTCGACGATCGGAGCGGTGTCGGCGTGGCTCAACGACGAGGTCGCGTTCACGCCGTCGCAGCTGCAGCGCTCGCTTGACAAGCGCTTTCCACGCAGTTTCGACAATCTCGGCGGGTTGATCTCGGTGACGCTCGCCAACCCGCAGCTGTCGATTCCGCCCGGCGACGCGCGCGTGCGCATCGAGTTTGACATCGGTATCGGCGCGCTCGGCGGCAAAGGCGCTCCGACCGGTCATCTCGTGTTGACCAGCGGCTTGCGCTTCGATGCGGCGACGCAGGGCCTGCATCTGCAGGACCCACGGCTGCTGCAGTTCGACCTGCCCGGTGCCGGCAACCTGCTCGGCGGCGGCGCGCGCGGCATCGTCGACAGTCTGCTGACGGACTACGCGCGCAAGGAGCCGGTGTACACACTTCAGCCCGACCTGCTCGACAAGTTGCCGGCCGGCAAGCGCATCGGCGCGGTGACGATCGACAAGGGCGTGGTCGCAGTCCATCTCGAACATTGATATGAAGCATCAAATGAAACGCACATACTGTTTTTCGCTGCAAGGCTTTGTGGTTGCAGCGACGATTGCTCTGCTCGCCGCCTGTGGCTCGCCACCGCCGCCTAATGCCGACGATCCCGACGCCGCGACTGCTGCGTTGCCGCGTCCCGAACGCGCCGGCGACTCGGTCACCGGCATGCCGCCCGCGCCTGGTCCGGGGGATGTGCCGCTCGCGGGCGCGCCGCCGCTAGCAGACGCTGCGGCCGCGCAGCTGGCGATCGATCTGTTCAATCCGGAAAGCGGCGCGCTGCCCGACGGCGCGACACCGGTCGACGCGGCAAATCCGCAGCAATCAACCGCCGAACCCACGCCCGCCGACGCGGTTGCCGTGCTGCGCGAGTACTACGCATCGATCGACGGTCGCAGCTATGCGCGCGCGTATGCGCTGTGGTCCGACGCCGGCCGCGCGAGTGGGCAGACGCCGCAGCAATTCGCCGACGGCTTCGCGCAAACCGCCCAGGTCGGCGTCGAGATCGGCGCGCCCGGCAGCGAGGACACCGCTACCGGACAGCGCCAGCTCAGCGTGCCGGTCAGTGTCGACGCGCGCCAGGCCGACGGCAGCGTCCGCCACTATATCGGCAGCTATGTGCTGCACCGCACCGTCGTCGACGGCACGTCTGCCGAGCAGCGCGCGTGGCGCATCGCGTCGGCGGATCTGCGCGAAGTCAGACCCTAGCCTAGGGGCTATCGGCAGATGCGCACAGACGGCCACTTCGTGGCCATCGTCCGCTGCGCCGGCGTGCTACTGCATATACCAGCCGTGCGACACCACGATGCTCTGCCCGCTCAGCGCATTGCTCGGAAACTCGCACAGATAACGCACCGTCTGCGCGACGTCGTCGGTGGTGGTGAACTCACCGTCGACGGTCTGGCCGAGCATCACCTTCTTGATGACTTCGTCCTCGCTGATGCCGAGTTCCTTGGCCTGTTCGGGGATTTGTTTGTCGACCAGCGGCGTGCGCACGAAACCGGGACACACGACATTCGACCGCACGCCGCGTTTGCCGCCCTCCTTGGCCAACACCCGGGCCAGTCCGAGCAAGCCATGCTTGGCGGTGACGTAGGCGGATTTCAGTGGCGAGGCTTCGTGCGAGTGCACCGAACCGGTGTAGATCACCGTGCCGCCGCGCGATTTGCCGGCGGCGTCGGCGGCGTACATGTGCGGCAGCACTGCCTTGGTGGTCAAAAATGCACCATCGAGATGGATCGCGAGCATCTTCTTCCAGTCGGCAAACGCGTATTTTTCGATCGGGTTGACGATCTGGATGCCGGCATTGGAAATCAGTATGTCGACCATGCCGAACGCCTCGATCACCGCGGCAACGCCGCTGTTGACCGCGTTCTCGCTGGTCACATCCATCGCCACGCCGATCGCATTGCCGCCGGCGGCCTTCAGCTCGTCGGCGACGGCGTTGGCGGCATCGAGGTTGAGATCGGCGATTGCGACCCGCGCGCCGGCAGCGGCGAGCACCCTGGCGATGTCCTTGCCGATGCCGCTGGCCGCACCGGTGACGATGGCCGACTGGCCGTGGATCGAACGCATGGGCATGGACAAACTCCTTGGACTGGGAATGATCGGCATTGTCTGGCGCGGGGGGCGTTACGGATGCGTTCGCGCGCGGCGTCTTTTTTGTGCATCGTGGCCAGCACGACGACATCTCGTCATGCACAGGTGCCGGAGCCAAGAAATCTGCGAAGTGCCGGCTATGGGAGGCATGCGTCTGCGAAAGCGGCCATAACCGCTCCCGCAACAGCCAGTCACCGCAGAGATCTCCCGCCATCCTCAGCGCTTGGGCTGCAGCATCGTGCCGGTGCAATTGGGCGATCCGCACAGGCAGGCCCACAGCATCTTGAGCTTGGGCGTGTGGCGCTCGGCGAGGGTGATGCCGTAGTTGTAGCTCAGCTCCTCACCGTCATCGATGGCGCGGATCGCCTCGATGAAGACCTTGTCCTTGTGGCGCTTGCCGTTGGCGTTCTCCTCGATCACCGCTTCGCAGTTGGGGCTGCAGCTATGGTTGATCCAGCGCGCGATGTTGCCGCTGCTGTTGGCGTCGACCACGTAGTCGTCGTTGAGCGTGAACAAAAAGGTGTGGCCGTCCTCGTCGATGTCGCCGTATTCGCTATCGACCTCGTCGTGGGTGCGCAGCGCGCCCTTGTAGCGGACGATGCGCTCGCCCTTGGCGATGGTGTCGGCGGCGAACACGCCGTTGCCGTGGATCGACGACAGGCGGGCGACGATCTTTTTCTTGGCCATGGACGGTCTTTGCGACGAGGGATGCCGCATTGTCGCGGAGCCGACGCGCAGATGCGAGCCGCGTGCATAAAGACAACCAACGTCAGCGCGATGACTGCCGTTGGTCGCGATCGGTCGCAGCCTGTCGTGACAACAGCCGATGCCGGTCTTGCGAGGCCGGCGTGGCGGTCACCGGCGTTTGCGTTTGAGCTCGCTCGATTGAAAGCGTACAATTTCGGTCCTGATTGAATTTTTCCACGCCGAGTCCAGCCAGAAGCACACCGCAACGGCGGCGCGCTTCGAGCCAACTGCCATGCTTCGAGTCACCAAACTCACCGATTACGCAACCGTCGTGCTGACCGTGCTGGCCAGCGCGCCGGACGTGGTCGCCAGCGCCGCCGGCCTCGCCGAGCGCGCGGGCTTGGAAGCGCCGACGGTCGCGAAAGTGCTCAAGCCGCTGGCGCAAGCCGGGCTGGTCGAGGCGTTCCGCGGCGCGAGTGGCGGCTACCGGCTCGCCCGCGATGCGTCAGCGATCACGCTATTCGACGTGGTCGAGGCGATGGAGGGCCCGCTCGGCATGACCGAGTGCAGCCTGCACACCGGCCACTGCGGCATTGAGCACTCCTGCGGCGCGCGTGCCAATTGGCGGCACATCAACGACGTCGTCGCCGATGCGCTGCGCGGCGCGACGCTCGCGCAGATGCTGCACGGTGCGCGGTCCGCTCCGCTCGCGACCACCAGCACTTCCACCCGCCAACCGGCGCGCGCGATCCCCGCGCGGCTGGCGAGCTGAGGCACCCATTATGTCTGTCGAAAACGCAGAAATCATCGAACAACTTGGCCGTACCTACTCCGCCGGTTTCATCACCGACATCGAGTCCGACAGCTTCGCGCCCGGCCTCGACGAGGACGTGGTGCGCGCGATATCGGTGAAGAAGGGCGAGCCCGAGTGGATGACGCAGTGGCGGCTTGCCGCCTACCGCCACTGGCTGACGATGCCGGTGCCGCATTGGGCCAAATTGAACATCGCGCCGATCGACTTCGATGCGATCAGCTATTACTCCGCGCCCAAGGCCAAGTACGCCTCGCTCGATGAGGTGCCGCAGGAGTTGCTCGACACCTACGACAAGCTCGGCGTGCCGCTGCACGAGCGCGCCAAACTCGCCGGCGTCGCGGTCGATGCGGTGTTCGACTCGGTCAGCGTCGGCACCACCTTCCGCAAGGAACTGGCCGAGAAGGGCGTGATCTTCTGCTCGATGTCCGAAGCGATCCACGACCACCCGGAACTGGTCAAGCAGTACCTCGGCAGCGTGGTGCCGACCGGCGACAATTACTTTGCCGCGCTCAACTCGGCGGTGTTTTCCGACGGCAGCTTCGTGTTCATCCCATCGGGCGTGCGCTGTCCGATGGAGCTGAGCACCTATTTTCGCATCAACGCCATCAATACCGGCCAGTTCGAGCGCACGCTGATCGTTGCCGAGGACAGGGCGTATGTGTCCTACCTCGAAGGCTGCACCGCACCGATGCGCGACGAAAACCAGCTGCATGCCGCCGTGGTCGAACTGGTCGCACTCGACGACGCCGAGATCAAGTACTCGACCGTGCAGAACTGGTACCCCGGCGACGAGAATGGCAAAGGCGGCATCTACAACTTCGTCACCAAGCGCGGCGAATGCCGCGGCGCGCGCAGCAAGATCAGCTGGACCCAGGTCGAAACCGGCTCGGCGATCACCTGGAAATATCCGAGCTGCGTACTGATCGGCGACGACTCGACCGGCGAATTCCATTCGGTCGCGCTCACCCACCATCATCAGCAGGCCGACACCGGCACCAAGATGATCCACATCGGCAAGCGCACCAAGTCGAAGATCATCAGCAAGGGCATCAGCGCCGGACGCGGGCAGAACTCCTACCGCGGCCAGGTGCGCGTCGAACGCTCCGCCGAGGACGCGCGCAACTACACCCAGTGCGATAGCTTGCTGATCGGCAAGCGCTGCGGCGCGCACACCTTTCCGTACATCGAGGTCAAGCACCCGACCGCGACCGTCGAGCACGAGGCGACCACGTCGAAGATTTCCGACGACCAGCTGTTCTACTGCCGCGCGCGCGGCATCTCGCAGGAAGACGCGGTGAGCCTGATCGTCGACGGCTTCTGCAAGCAGGTGTTCCGCGAGCTGCCGATGGAGTTTGCGGTGGAGGCGAAGAAATTGCTGGAAGTAAGCCTGGAGGGGTCGGTCGGATGATGTCGACGCCGACTGCTCCCCGGACCATCGAGCGCATCGCACGCAAGTACGCGATGGACGAACAGCCGAGCATGGTCGACGAGTATGCCCACCTTTCCAACACCGAGCGGGCGACGCTGTTTCTTCGCCTGCGCAAGCGCGTGAACACGGAGCGTTATGGAACTGATCAACGATTTGAAAGAGTTTGTTCGGTTGCTCGACGCACATGACGTGCGCTACATGGTCGTGGGCGGTGCTGCGGTCAACGTGCTCGGCTTTGTGCGGATGACGGAAGACCTGGATTTCTGGCTGCAACGCAGCGAACCGAATGCAGAAAAGGCCCTGGCTGCCATCGCCGAGTTCGGTTTCGCCGGGGAGTTCAGCAAGGACGACCTGCTCGACCCGACAGCGGTTCTGATGCTGGGGCGGCCGCCAAACCGCATCGACCTGCTGACCTGGATATCCGGACGCGATTTCGAGGATTGCTGGCCGCGACGCAGCTACGAAATGCTCGATGGGCTGCGCGTACCGATGATTGCGCTGGAGGACCTCATCATCAACAAGAAGGCGAGCGGTCGGTCGAAAGACCTTGCGGACGTCGAAGAATTCGAGAAGCGGAAGAAGAAATGACCATGCTGAAGATCGACAACCTCCACGCCAGCATCAATGGCAAAAACATCCTCAATGGCCTCACGCTTGAGGTGAAAGCCGGCGAAGTGCACGCGATCATGGGCCCGAACGGCGCGGGCAAGTCCACGCTCGGCCACATTCTCGCCGGACGCGACGGTTACGAAATCACCGCGGGTACCGTGCGCTACGACGGCCGCAGCCTGCTCGACCTCGCGCCCGAAGCGCGTGCGGCGGCCGGTGTGTTTCTGGCGTTCCAGTACCCGGTCGAAATCCCCGGCGTCAACAACACCTACTTCCTGCGCAGCGCGCTCAATGCGCAGCGCAAGGCGCGCGGCGAGACGGAACTGGACTCGATGCAGTTCCTCAAGCTGGTGCGCCGCAAGCTCGCGATCCTGCACCTCGACGACCAGCTGCTGCATCGCGGCGTGAATGAAGGTTTCAGCGGCGGCGAGAAGAAGCGCAACGAGATCTTCCAGCTCGCGGTGCTGGAGCCGAAGCTCGCGATCCTCGACGAGACCGACTCCGGCCTCGACATCGACGCATTGAAAAACGTCGCCGAAGGCGTCAACGCGCTGCGCTCGCCCGATCGCGCCTTCATCGTCATCACCCACTACCAGCGCCTGCTCGACTACATTCAGCCCGATGTGGTGCACGTGCTCGCCGACGGCCGCATCGTCGAAAGCGGCGGCCCCGAACTCGCGCTGACGCTGGAAAAACAGGGCTATGCGTGGGTTAAGGACCGCATCGCGCCGGAGGCGGCGTGATGCGCCTGCTCACCCTGCATCGCCGCAGCGCTCGGTGTGAGCAGGCGGCCGCCAGGCGGGCGCGCGGAGCGGCGTGGCATCCCTTCTCCGGCGCGCGCGCGAAGGTGGCCGCAGGCCGGATGAGGGCGCTGTTTGCCGAAGCGGACCTGCGCGTATGAGCGCCCTGCTCGACTCACTCGCCACCGCGTTTGACGGCGATGCCACACGCCGGCAACTGCTCGACGCCGCACTGCGCGACGGCCTGCCCGGCGCGCGCAGCGAAGCCTGGAAGTACACGTCGCTGCGTGCGCTCGAACGCCGCACGTTTTCGACACCCGGCGACCTACCCATCGGGATAGAAACCGCGACGCTGGCCGATATCCCGACGCCGCGCATGGTATTCGTCAATGGCCGATTCACCGCCGCGCATTCCGACATGGCCGCACTCGCCGCCGGGGTCACGCTCGCGCACGGCGCGGCGGCTGCCGATGACGCCCATTCGCTGCATTCTGCGGCCAGCGCGGAGGTGTTCGCGCGCCTCAACGCCGCACTTGCCGGCGATGGCGTGTCGCTGCGCGTCGCTGCCGGCGTCGCGGTCGGCGCGCCGCTCCATCTGGTCTTCATCGGCGCGCCGGCCGGCACGGATCTGGCCTGGCACCTGCGCCATCGCATCGCGCTCGGCGATGGCGCATCGCTGACGCTCGTCGAGCACCACCTCGCGACCGGCGACAATCGCCACCTCGACACCGCCGCCTTGCGCATCGATCTCGCGCCGGCCTCCACGCTGCTCCATGCGCGGGTGCAGGCCGCCAACGACGGCACGACGAGTTTCCTGCGCACCGATGCCTCGCTGGACAGCGATGCCCGCTACCAACGCATCGATCTCGAGCTCGGCAACGCGCTGTCGCGCCACGAGCTCAACGTGCGCCTGCACGGCGATCGTGCGCAGCTGATCGCCAACGGCGTGCTGCTCGCCGCCGGCCGCCGTCATGTCGACACCCGCCTGGGCATCGAACACGTCGCCCGCGATACGTCCTGCGCACTGCTGTGGCGCGGCATCGGCGCCGAGCGTGGTCGCGTGGTGTTCCACGGCGGGATCACCATCCACGCCGGTGCCGACGGCAGCGACGCACTGCTGTCCAGCAAAAACCTGCTGCTCGGCAACGATGCCGAAATCGACACCCAGCCGGTGCTGATCATCAACGCCGACGAGGTCAAGGCCGCGCATGGCGCCACCGTCGGTCAGCTCGATCCGACCGCGATGTTCTATCTGCGCTCGCGCGGCCTACCCGAAGACGCCGCGCGACGCTTGCTGACCACCGCCTTTGTCCGCGAGCCGCTCGGCGTGATCGCATCAACCGCGCTGCGCGACCTGCTGCAGGCACACGTTGACCGCGCGCTGGAGCGGCTGGCGGCGACATGAGCACATCGCCAACCGGCGCGCCTGGCGCCGAGGCCCGCGATGACCGGGCCGCCGATCACGGCGCTCGCGCAGCGGCGCCATCGGCTGTTGCGTCGAACGCGCCGCCGGGGGCCGTCGACTGGGGCCGCGTGCGCGCAGATTTCCCGCTGTTGCAGCAGCGCGAAGTTCACGGCAAGCCGCTGATCTATTTCGACTCGGCCAATACCGGACAGAAGCCGGCAGCGGTGATCGATGCGGTTGACGATTTCTATCGCCGCCGCAACGCCAACGTCAGCCGCGCGGTGCACCAGCTCGGCAGCGAGGCGACGGATGCGTATGAAGGCGCGCGCGGCAAGCTCGCGCGTTTTCTCAACGTGCAGCCCGCCGATCTGGTGCTGTGCAGCGGCACCACGTTCGCGATCAACTTAGTCGCGTATTCGTGGGCGCTGCCGCGACTGAAGTCCGGCGACGCGATCCTGGTCACGCGCATGGAGCACCATGCCAACATCGTGCCGTGGCAGCTGGTCGCCGAACGCAGCGGCGCGACGATCCGCGTCGCCGAACTGCTGGCCGACGGTACGCTCGATGGCGATGCCCTGTACGCAGCGATGACGCCCGACGTCAAACTGCTGGCGATCGCCCACGTCAGCAACGTGCTTGGCACCGTCAATCCGCTGCGCGAGATTTGCCGCGAAGCGCGGCGTCGCGGCATCGTCACCGTCGTCGATGGGTCGCAGGCGGTGCCGCACCGCCGCGTCGACATCGCCGCGATCGGCTGCGACTTCTATGCGCTTACCGGTCACAAGATGTGCGGGCCGACCGGCACCGGCGCGCTGTGGGCACGCCGCGAACATCTGACCGCGATGCCGCCGTTTATCGGCGGCGGCGAGATGATCGCCGAGGTCAGCTTCGACGGCACCGTCTACAACGATCCGCCGTACAAGTTCGAGGCCGGCACGCCCAATATCGCCGGCTTCGTCGGCCTCGGTGCCGCGGTGGACTATCTCCAATCCGTCGGCATGGACCGGATCGAGGCGCAGGAACGCGAACTGCTCGCGCATCTCACTGAAGCACTGACGACGATCGACGGCCTGCGCATCTTCGGCAGCGCGCCCGACAAGGCCGCGGTGGTGTCGTTTGTCGTCGATGGCGCGCACGCGCACGATCTCGCGACCCTGCTCGACCTCGAAGGCGTCGCGATCCGCTCCGGCCAGCACTGCGCGCATCCGCTGCTGCAGTGGTTCGGCGTGGCCGCCACCTGCCGCGCGTCGCTGGCGTTTTACAACACGCATGACGAGATCGATCGTTTTGTCGCGGCGCTGCACAAGGTGCGCAAACTGCTCTTGTAGTAGCGCTCCATCGGGTGCTGCTACAGACGGTTGCCGATGCGTCGTAGACTCCCCGGCATGACGCCCGAACTCCACTTCCGCAATGCCACCAACGCCGACGTGTCCGCCATCGTCGCTCTGGTCACCTCCGCTTACCGCGGCGACGCCAGCCGCGCCGGCTGGACCACCGAGGCCGACGTCCTCGACGGCGATCGGATCGATCCCGACCTTCTGCACCACGACATCGCCCGGCCGCGCAGCCTAGTGCTGCTGGCGGAAGACGAGGCGGGCCTGCTGGCCTGCGCGCACCTCGCCGAAGAGGACGGCGCCGGCTATTTCGGCATGTTCTCGGTGCGTCCCACGCTGCAGGGCGGCGGCGTCGGCAAGCGCCTGCTGGCCGAGGCCGAACGCATCGCGCGCGAGCAATGGCGGCTGCCGGCGATGCGGATGAGCGTGATCGACAGCCGCGACGAGCTGATCGCGTTCTACGAGCGTCGCGGCTATCGCCGCACCGGCGTCTACAAGCCGTTCCCGTACGGCGACGCGCGCTACGGCATTCCCAAGCGCGACGACCTGCGCTTCGAGGTGCTGGAAAAACTTCTGTAGCGGCGCTCGCTTGGGCGCGATGCGCTTCGATGCGGATCGGCTTTGATGCGGATCGAAGGCCGTCGCGCCCATGGGGCGCTCCTACAATGGCGCTCTTGGTCCGAACGAGCGCTGCCGATGTCTGACTGGATCCGGGTCTGCGCCACGTCCGAACTGCTGCCCGGCGAGACCCGCCTGGCCTGGGACGGCGACACGCCGATTGTGGTGTTCAACCACGACGGCGAGCATTACGCGCTCGAGGACCGCTGCAGCCACGAGGATTACGAGCTGTCGTCGGGTGCGTTCGATGCCGCGACGGCGAGCGTCGAATGCGTGCTGCACGGGGCGAAGTTCGACGTCCGCGACGGCCGCGCACTGTGCGCTCCGGCGTATTCGCCGGTGCCCAGTTTCCCGGTCAAGGTCGAAGACGGGGCCGTCTGGACCCGTGACGATCGCGGTTGAAGTCAGCCGACCGTTGCAACCGATAGTCATTCTCATCTAAAATTTGCCCGCATCGACGCCAATCGCGATCGATGCGCCGCGCGGTTGCGCGGCCAATCCGACAGTTCCGCCGCATTCCCGTCAGCCGTCGCCAGCGGCTGGGCTCCCCCCGCCGTTGACCTGGACCACGACGCATGACGCTTCCACGCCCTACCCCGCTCGCCGCCGCGCTGCTCACCGCCGTTTCGGCGCTGGCGCTGGCCGAAACCGCCGCCGCCCAACGCACGCCCACCGACCTCGATGCGATTGAAGTGCACGAGTCGCGTATCAAGAAAGCGTCGTCACCGAAATACACCGAGAAACTGGTTGACACTCCGCAGACGATCACCGTGGTCAGCAAGCAAACCATGGACCAGCAGAATTTGATCGGCCTGCGCGACGTGCTCAGCACCCTGCCCGGCATCACCTTCGGTGCCGGCGAGGGCGGCGGCGGCTACGGCGACAGCATCAACCTGCGCGGCTTCACCGCCAGTAGCGACATCACCACCGATGGCGTGCGCGACAGCGCGCAATACACTCGCAGCGACAATTTCAACCTCGAGTCGATCGAACTGGTCAACGGTGCCAATTCGGCGTACTCGGGCGCCGGCTCGGTCGGTGGCAACATCAACCTGGTCAACAAGCGCGCGCAGCAGGGCGACGACAGCACCTTCACGCTCGGCGCGGGCACCGACGCTTACCGCCGCGTGACCGCCGACAGCAATATCGACTTCGACAACGGCACCGCGCTGCGGCTCAACGCGATGGGCCATGCCCGCGACGTGCCCGGACGCGATCACGAGTTCGATCACCGCTGGGGTTTTGCGCCGTCGATCGCGTTCGGACTCGGCTCCGACACTCGGTTCACGTTGAGCTATTTCCACCAGAGCGACCGCAGCGTGCCGCAGTACGGCGTGCCGTACGCGCTCAACGCGTTCAACAACGGCCCGCTCCCGGGCGTGGATCCGGAGACCTATTTCGGCTATCGCAATACCTCGCGGCAGGAGATCGACGTCGACATGCTGACCGGTGTGTTCGAGGCGGACTTCGGCGACCATCTGCGGCTGCGCAGCCTGGGCCGCCTGCAGCGGGTCGACCAGATCACCAACGTCAGCGCGCTGCAAGGCGACTGGTGCCGCTTCGACGGCAGCAACCCGTTCACCGGCGGACGCTGCTTGTCCAGCCAGACCGATGCTCGCGGCAACCCGGTGGTCGTCGCGCTGCCTCCCGGCAGCTGGTCGCCCACTGCCGGGTCGCGCGGCAACGTCCGCGACACGCGCAATTTCATCGCGAGCAGCCAGACCGACCTGAGCGCGGACTTCGTGACCGGCGCGGTCGGGCACGCCTTGGTGGCGGGCGTGTCGCTGAGCCGAGAGGATTTCGAGCTCGACGGCGGCAACGGTTTCCGCAACGCCGACGGCAGTGCGCCGCCTAACGACAACACCGCCTATCCGCTGCAGGATCTCGACAACCCGTACAACATCTGGACCGGTCCGACCCGCTTGCTGCGTACCAGCCGCAGCGAGGGCGAACTCAGCAACCAGGCCGTGTACCTGTTCGATACGCTGAAGTTCGGCGAGCGCTGGATGCTCAACCTCGGGGGGCGCTACGAACACAACGAGGGCAGCACCACCAATTTTGTCGTCGCCCCGAACGGCTCGCTCGCCGGCGTGCAGCCGAGCAACCCGTTCCGCAACGAAGACGATCTGTTCTCCTACCGCGCCGGCGTGGTGTTCAAGCCGACGCAGAACGGCACGCTCTACCTGTCCTACGCCAACAGCAAGGCGCCGTCCAAGGCCTCGGTCAACGGCGCGTGCAGCCTGCAGACCTGCAATGTCGACCCGGAAACCGCGGTCAATGTGGAACTGGGCAGCAAGTGGGAAGTGCTCGACCAGCAGCTCACCTTGACCGCCGCGATATTCCGCAACGAACGCCAGAACTACAAGGTCGCCGACCCCGCCAATCCCGATAATCCGTCCGGCGAACAACAACTCGACGGCGAGGCCCGCGTGGAGGGCGTCGCGCTCGGTGCCGCCGGGCGCATCACGCCGGCCTGGTCGCTATTCGCCAACTACACCTATCTCGACAGCGAGGTGGTGCGCGGGGTATCGCGGTTCTGCCTCGACAACCCCGAACCGGCCTGCAGCAACAGCGCCGCGCTGCCGGATCCCTTCGCCGGCAACCCGCTGACCAATACGCCGAAGCATTCGGGAAGCGTCTGGACCACCTATGCGCTCGGCGACTGGACCTTCGGCTACGGCGCCACCTACCAGGGCAGTTTCGTCACCCAGAACAACCGCCTGACCTCGCCGGTGCTGTACCAGACGCCGAATTACTGGGTGCACCGCGCGATGGTCGCCTGGCAGGTCAGCGACAGCCTGTCGCTGCAGCTCAATCTCAACAATCTATTCGACGAGGAGTACTACCTGCGCATCCGCAACACCGCGACCAGCGGCTGGGCCACGCCCGGCGAGGCGCGGTCCGCCGTATTGACCGCCAGCTACCGCTTCTGAGGCAAGATCGGGC
>JBOHYD010000205.1:0-4298 GCA_050737635.1 Luteimonas sp.
GTCGCGGTGTATACCGCGCTCGCCGGCGGCTGGCCGCAGGCGCTGCCGCTGCGCGACGCGCTCGGGCGGCGATAGCGCCGGCAGATGCCGGACGCGCGGTGATCGCCGCTCCCGGCAAACGCTCTCGCGCCCGTCGCGATGACGTACACTCGCCGCGCTTCGAGGTGACCCGGCGGCTGATGCTTCCGGGTTGAAACGGGAAGCCGGTGACATCGCCCAGCCGCACACGCCGCGCGGCACGACCACTCCGGCACTGCCCCCGCAACGGTAAGCGAGTCCAACCAGCGCATCCGCCACTGTCTCGGCAGGCCCTCGGGCCTGCGCGCTTCCATCATCGGAAGTCGCACGGGAAGGCGCGCTGGCCGACGTCCGCGCGACGTCACTCGCGAGTCCGGAGACCGGCCTCGGAGTCCACGGTTGCGATGCGGCGGGCATGGCGGCGGCGATGTCGGCGCGTGCCTGTGCACGCGTCCGGCGGCTGCGGCCTGCATCTTTCGCCATCGCGATCACCACTCGCCTCAACGCGTGCGTGGGTGCGCGCGATGGAGAACCACCCCATGCAACTTCGCAAGATCACTCTCGCCGTCAGCGCCGCGCTCGCGCTGCCGCTGCTGTCCGCATCCACACTCGCGTTCGCCGCCGGCGACGCCGCTACCGATCTCGACCAGGTCACCGTCACCGCCACGCGCACGCAGATCGCGGTCGCCGACAGCCTGTTCCCGGTCGAGGTGATCGACCGCGACGCGATCGAGCGCAGCCAGGCACGCAGCCTGCCTGACCTGCTGCGCGGCCGCGCCGGCATCGACCTCACCAACCAGGGCGGCGCGGGCAAGCTGTCGTCGGTGTTTCTGCGCGGCACCGAATCCGACCAGGTGCTGGTGCTGATCGACGGCGTGCGCGCCGGCTCGGCCACGTCGGGGCAGTTTGCGTTCCAGGACCTGCCGGTCGACCAGATCGATCGCATCGAGATCGTGCGCGGACCGCGCTCGAGCCTGTACGGCTCGGAAGCCGTCGGCGGCGTGATCCAGATCTTCACCCGCCGTGACAGCGGCGCGTTCACGCCGCGCTTGCGCGTTGGCGTCGGCAGCCACGGTCTGCGCGAAGCCAGCGCCGGCATCGGCGGCGGCAGCGCGCGCGGCTGGTTCGGCGTCGACGTCGCCAGCCAGCGCAGCGACGGCATCAATGCCTGTCGTGGCCGCGCTGCGGATCCTGCGATCGAATTCGACTTCGGCGCCGGCTGCTTCGTCGACGAGCCCGACCGCGACGGCTACCGCAACACCTCGCTCAACTTGCGCGGCGGCGTCACCCTGAGCGACACGCTCAAGCTCGACGGCCATGCGCTGAAAGCCGACTCCTTCAACGAGTTCGACGGCGGCCGCTTCGGCGGCAACGAGGCCGACAACGTGCAGCAGGCGGTCGGCGGCGCGCTGACGTGGACGCCGTCGCAGCGCGTCAACGTGGTCGCGCAGACGGGTCGCTCGTACGACAAATCCGACAACGACTTCAACGACCACGCCGGCAACACCTTTCGCGTCGGCAACTTCGACACCCGCCGCGACACCGCGTCGCTGCAGGCGGATGTCGGCATCGCCGCCGGCCAGTTGCTGAGCGTCGGTGCCGATTACCAGAACGACCGCATCGACAGCGACACCGGCTACATCGACAGCGACACCGGGGACCTGATCACCGAGCGCGACAACACCGGCGTGTTTGTGCAGTACCAGGGCCGCTTCGGCGCGCAGCAGCTGCAAGCCAGCGTGCGCAGCGACGACAACCAGCAGTTTGGCCAGCACACCACCGGCAGCGTCGGCTGGGGCATGGCCTTCGACGGCGGCGTGCGCGTCAGTGCGACCTACGCCACCGGCTTCAAGGCACCGACCTTCAACGACTTGTATTTCCCGTTTTTCGGCAATCCCGATCTGCGGCCCGAAGAATCCAGCAGCCTCAACGTCGGTCTCAGCCAGACCACGCAGGCGTGGAGTTGGACGCTCAACGCCTACCAGACCCACGTCGATGATCTGGTGTCCTTCGACGCGTCGATCTTCCTGCCCAACAACATCGACCAAGCGCGCATCCGCGGCGTCGAGTTCACCTATGCCACCACGCTCGCCGGCTGGGACCTGTCGACGCAGATCAGCCACACCGATCCGCGCAATCGCAGCCGTAGCGGCGGCGGCGTCAACTTCGACAACCTGCTGGCGCGGCGCGCGCGCAATAGCGGCCGCATCGATGCCGATCGCGCGTTCGGCGCCTTCCGCGTCGGCGCAACGCTCAACGGTGCCGGTCACCGCTTCGACAATGCCGCCAACACGGTGCGTCTCGGCGGCTATGCCACCACCGACCTGCGCGTCGAATACGCCATCAACCCGCAGTGGACGCTGCAAGCGCGCGCCAGCAACGTCTTCGATCGCGAGTACGAGACCGTCGAGTGGTACAACCAGCCCGGCCGCGAATACGGCCTGAGCGTGCGCTACCAGGGACAGTGATCGACGGAGCCTGATGCCGGCGGCCCGGCAGCAGACCGGGCCGCTTGCGTTTGCGCAAGCGGCCTATCGCCGGTCAGCCCAGCGCCAGCAGCTCGCGCAGATCGTCGACCACCGCCGTCGCGCCGGCGCTGTGCACGTCGAAGCCGCGCGCGTAGCCGTAGCTGACCAGCGCCACATCCATCTTCGCCGCCTGCGCGGCGTGCAGATCGGTTGCCGAGTCGCCGACCATCAGGCACGCCTCCGCCGCCACGCCAAACCGACGCGCAAGATGCAGCAAGGGTTCGGCATCGGGCTTGCGCTGCGGCAAGGTGTCGCCGCCGATCATCGCCTCGAAATACTCCGCCACACCCATTGCCTGCAGCAGCGGCGTGAGGAAGCGCTGTGGCTTGTTGGTGCACAGCGCGGTGTGCACGCCCTGTGCATGCAGCGCCGCCAGCGCCTCGCGCACGCCCGGATACACGCGCGCATGCAATAGCAGGCAGTCGCCGTAGTGGACCATGAAACCGGGCATCACCCGATCGATGTCGGCATCGCTGCTGACGTGCGCAAACGCGTGCTCGACCAGCACCCGATCGATGTCGGCATCGCTGCTGACGTGCGCAAACGCGTGCTCGAGCAGCACGCGCGCGCCGTCGCCGATCCAGTCGCGGATCACCGCCTGATCGACGCGCGGCAGATGCCAATCGTCAAAGGTGCGGTTGACCGCCTCGGCGATATCGAGCGCGCTGTTGACGAGGGTGCCGTCGAGATCGAAGATGACGAGTTGGTAGGGGAAGGGCATGGAGGGCCTTGGGCAAGAGGGGGTGGGAGATGGGACTCGGGACTCGGGACTCGGGAGTTTGCATGATGCTGACATGCGGGTTTGATCGAAACTCGCTCAGACATCACCAGCAAACAACGCCGTCTGCATCTGCGCGTCGTCGCGCTCGCGAAACCCCGACAGGCCGACGCCGACCAGCCGGTAGCGCGTGCTCGCCGGCAGGTCGACGCGATCGCGCAGCGCGAGCGCGATCTCGATGACCTGCTCGAGCGACGACGGCGGTGCGTCGGGAGTGAAGCTGCGCGTGAGGACGCGGAACTGCGCGGTCTTGAGTTTGAGCACCACGGTACCGCCGATGCGCTCGGTCTTGCGCGTCGCCAGCCAGGCCTTTTCGGCGAGGCGGCGGATCGCGTCGGTGGTGTCGGTGAGCGGTACGTCGTGTTCAAAGGTGTCTTCCGCCGAGATCGACTGCACCGGCTGGTCCGGCTGCACCGCACGCTCGTCGATGCCGCGCGCGCGATCGAACAGGCGACGGCCGAAGCTGCCGAAGCGCGCATCGAGCTCCTCCGACGACAGCGTGCGCAGATCGCCGACGGTGACGATGCCGAGCTCGGCGAGCTTGTTCTCCATCACTCGACCGACGCCGGGGATGCAGCCGACCGGTAGCGGCGTCAGGAACGCCTCGATCTGCGTCGGGCGGATCACCCACTGGCCATCGGGCTTGTTCCAGTCCGACGCGATCTTGGCGAGAAACTTGTTGGGCGCGATGCCGGCCGACGCGGTGAGCTGGGTCTGGTCCCTGATCTGCGCGCGGATCGATTGCGCGGTTGCGGTGGCGCTTGGCGACGCGATCTTCGGCGCGGTGACGTCGAGATAGGCCTCGTCGAGCGACAGCGGTTCGACAAGATCGGTGTGGGCCAAAAAAATCTCGCGCACCTGCGTCGACACCGCCTTGTAGCGCACAAAATCCGGTGGCACAAACACCGCGTCCGGGCACAGCCGCTCCGCACGCACCGCCGGCATCGCCGAGCGGATGCCGAACACCCGTGCCT
>JBOHYD010000206.1:0-12563 GCA_050737635.1 Luteimonas sp.
GCCTTCCGCCGATCATGTCGCCGGTCCATACGGATGTGTTGCTTGAAGGCCCGCGAAGATCCGAGGCCTGTCGGCAGCATCGCCGATCTCAGGATCGCACGGTCCTTAATTCGGTCATCGCCGAGCAAGCCTTAAGAGCCTGTTCACGATCTTAAAAATCAGCCCGCAAAGGCCGCAAAGCACACTGAAGAACAGCATCAGCACACAGCTATTTTGTGTGCTTGATGTCCTTTGTGGACAGCATTGATCGCTCGAATCGAGATCGTGAACAGGCGCTTAGACCCGCTTCGACAAAGGACTCCAGCCGTGCCGGGTCGAGCCGCCGTTGCACCGCCTGCGGCTGTTGCACTGCGGCATACTAGGCCGTCAAGCCTCGAGGAACCGCAAGATGTCGCGTGCCTACAACTTTGCCGCCGGTCCCGCAGCGCTGCCCGAAGCGGTGCTCAGGCACGCGCAGGCCGAGCTGCTCGAATGGCGCGACGCGCGGGCGTCGATCGTCGAAATCAGCCATCGCGGCCCCGAGTTCATCAAGGTCGCCGCCGAGGCCGAAGCCGATCTGCGCACGCTGCTGAGCATTCCCGACGATTACGCGGTGCTATTCCTCGCCGGCGGCGCGACCACCCAGCAGGCGTTGATGGCGCTCAATTTTGCCGATCACGGCCAGGTCGCCGACTACATCGTCACCGGCCACTGGGGCAAGACCGCGCTGCGCCAGGTCGGGCCTTACGTGCGTGCCAATATCGCCGCGAGCAGCGAAGCCGGCGGCTTCCGTTCGATCCCGGCGCGCGACAGCTGGCGGCTGACCAAGCAGGCCGCCTATGTGCACATCACCGCCAACGAAACCATCCACGGCGTCGAGTTCCGTCCGGTCGACGGCATCGATGCGCCCGACGTCGGCGAGGTGCCGCTGTTCGTCGATTTCAGCTCCAGCATCGCGTCGGAACCGATCGACGTGTCGAAATACGGGCTGATCTACGGCGGCGCGCAGAAAAACCTCGGCCCGGTCGGCGTCAGCGTGGTGATCGTGCGCCGTGACCTGTTGCAGCGCGCCGGACAGCCGCGCGCGGACATCTTCAACTACCGCCTGCACCTGCAGGCCGAGTCGATGCTCAACACGCCGCCGAGCTACAACTGGTATCTGGCCGGGCTGGTGTTCAAGTGGATGCTCGCCGAGGGCGGGGTGAGCGAGTTCGCGCGCCGCAGCGCCGAGAAATCCACGCTGCTCTACGACGCAATCGACGGCTCCGGCGGCTTTTACCGCAACGACGTCGAGCACGCCGCGCGCTCGCGGATGAACGTGCCGTTCTTCCTGCACGACGAGGCGCTCAATGCCGCGTTTTTGTCGGAATCCTCGCAGGCCGGATTGATCTCGCTGCGCGGCCACCGCGTGCTCGGCGGCATGCGCGCGTCGCTCTACAACGCCATGCCAGTCGACGGCGTGCGCGCGCTGATCGCGTTCATGCAGGATTTCGCCAAGCGGCATGGGTGAGCGAACGCGCTGATCCGATGCCCTATCGGCATCGGATGCGTTCGCGAACGCCCGGCCACGGAGGGCCGGACAGGCCGATCCGAAGCCGGTCATCCAGCGCCATGGACGGCATGCGATTCATTGCGAACAACCCTCATCACAGGCAGCTGCACATGGCTGACAAGCCGAAAAAATCCAGACCAACCGGCAAGCCGGCGACGTCGGCGAAGGACGCCAAGCCCAACCTGCTCGCGGTGCGCGCGCAGATCGACGGCATCGACCGCGAGATCCAGACGCTGATCGCCGAGCGCGCGCTGTTCGCGCGCCAAGTCGGCCGCGCCAAGGGCAAGCTCGCCGCGGCCGTCGAGTACTACCGCCCGGAACGCGAAGCGCAGGTGCTGCGCCGCGTGGTCGACCGCAACGACGGCCCGCTGTCGGACGAAGTGCTGGTGCGGCTGTTCCGCGAAATCATGTCGGCCTGCCTCGCCCAGCAGGAGCCGCTGAAGGTCGGCTACCTCGGCCCGGAAGGCACGTTCTCGCAGCAGGCGGTGCACAAGCACTTCGGCCATTCCGCCAAGGGCCTGCCGCTGGCCAGCGTCGAGGAGGTGTTCGATGAGGTCGCCAACGGTGCCGCCGATTTCGGCGTGGTGCCGGTCGAGAACTCCGGCACCGGCACCATCCAGTCGACGCTCGATCTGTTTCTGACCTCGCCGCTGCGCATTTGCGGCGAGGTCGAACTGCGCGTGCACCAGTACCTGATGTCCAGAGGCGGTCGGCTCGACGACATCGAGCGCGTGTATTCGCACGGGCTGTCGCTCGCGCAATGCCGCAACTGGCTGCGCCAGAACCTGCCGAAGGCCGAGAAACACGCGGTCGCCAGCAATGCCGAAGCCGCGCGCCGCGCGCGCAACGCCGACGACAGCGCGGCGATCGCCGGCGAGAACGCCGCGCACGTCTACGGCCTGAAGGTGGTCGCCGGTCCGCTCGAGGACCACAGCGACAACACCACGCGCTTCCTGGTGATCGGGCGCAGTTCGTTCCCGACCTCCGGACACGATCGCACCTCGCTGATGGTGTTCATCCGCGACCAGCCCGGCGCGCTGTACAAGATCCTCGAACCGCTGGCGCGGCGTGGGGTCAGCATGAACCGCATCGAATCGCGTCCCGACCACGGCGCGCTGTGGCAGTACGCGTTCTTTATCGACGTCGACGGCCACGCCGAGGAATCGCCGCTGAAGGACGCGCTCGCCGAGATCGACGCGTTTGCCGGCGACGTGCGCGTGCTCGGCTCGTATCCGGTGGCGGTGCCGTGAAGGGGCCGGGAATGGCGAATGGGAACACGGGAATCAGAGCAATGGGAATCGGGGAAAGCAAGAGCGAGGCATCGTCGGCGGTGCGAGCACAACCGGCGATCCAGGCGCTGCGCGTCTACGATCCGGGGCACGACCTGGTTGCGCTGCGTCGCGCGGCTGCGCCACGCACCCTAGTCGAGTTGGGTTCCAACGAAAACCCGTATGGACCGAGCCCACGCGTGCGGATCGCGATCGATGCGGTGCTGTCGCAGCTGCACCGCTATCCCGACCCGCGCGGCGGCGATCTCAAACGTGCGCTGGCGCAGCGCAACGGCGTCGACGTCGAACAGATCGTGCTCGGCAACGGGTCGCACGAGCTGCTGATGCAGCTCGCGCAGGTGTTTGCCGGGCCGGACTGCGATGTGCTGGTGCCGCAATATGGTTTTGCGGTGTTTGCGATTGCCGCCGCCGCGGTCGGCGCGCGTGCCGTGGTGGTGCCGGCGCTGCCGGCGACGCACGCGATGCCGCGCGGCCACGACCTCGATGCGATGCGCGCGGCGATCACGCCGGCGACGCGCTTGCTGTATCTGGCCAATCCCAACAACCCGACCGGCACCTGGATTGCCGACGGCGCATTCGCGGCGTTCATCGCCCAGCTGCCGCGCGATGTGCTGGTGGTGGTCGACGAGGCCTATGCCGAGATCGCCGACGCGCCGGATCACGCCAGCGCGCTGCGCCATCTCGGTGCCTATCCCAATCTCGTCGTCACCCGCACCTTCAGCAAGGCTTATGCGCTTGCCGGCCTGCGCATCGGCTACGCGATCGGCAGCAAAGATGTGATCGCGCTGCTCGAACGCGTGCGCGAGAGTTTCAATCTCGGCGTGGTCGCGCTCGCCGCCGCGCAAGCCGCGCTTGCCGACGACGCGTATCTGCGCGACACCGTCGCGCGCACCATCGTGCAGCGCGAGCGGCTGGCCAACGAGCTGCGCGGGCGCGGCTGGACGGTGTCGCCGTCGCAGGCCAACTTCCTGCTGGTCGAGTTTGGTGCCCGTACGGCCGACATCGAATCGGCGCTGCGCGCGCGCGACGTGGTGCTGCGGCCGATGGGCGGCTACGGGCTGCCCGAGTGCCTGCGCATCAGCGTCGGCGACGACGACGAGCAGCGTCGGCTGCTTGCCGCACTCGATGCGATCGTGGAAACAGGGTCATGAGCGCGTCGAGCGGCACGGACTGGATCGCATCGCCCGGCAGCGCGTTGCACGGCACGGTCGCTGTGCCCGGCGACAAGTCGGTCTCGCACCGTGCGGTGATGTTGGCGTCGCTGGCCGACGGCGTGTCGCAGATCGACGGCTTTCTCGAAGGCGAGGACACCCGCGCGACCGCGCGCATCTTCGCGCAACTCGGCGTGCGCATCGACACGCCGTCGGCATCGACGCGCATCGTCCACGGCGTCGGCATCGACGGCCTGCGCGCGCCGGATGCGCCGCTGGATTGCGGCAACGCCGGCACCGGCATGCGCCTGCTGGCCGGCGTGCTCGCCGCGCAGCCGTTCGACAGCGTGCTGCTCGGCGACGCGTCGCTGAGCAAGCGGCCGATGCGGCGGGTGATCGATCCGCTGACCGCGATGGGCGCGCGGATCGACGCCAGCGACGGCGGCCTGCCGCCGTTGCGCATCCGCGGCGGCCAGGCGCTGCATGCGATCGACTTCGCGTCGCCGGTCGCCAGCGCGCAGGTCAAGTCGGCAGTGCTGCTGGCTGCGTTGTACGCCGATGGCGAGACGCGGGTGCGCGAGCCGCATCCGACCCGCGACTACAGCGAGCGCATGCTGTCGGCATTTGGCGTCGAGATCGAGTTTTCGCCGGGGCAGGCGCGTCTGCGCGGCGGCCAGCGCCTGCGCGCCATCGACATCGCGGTGCCGGCGGATTTTTCGTCGGCGGCCTTTCTGCTGGTCGCGGCGTGCGTCGTGCCGGGCTCCGAACTGCGGCTGCGCGCGGTCGGCCTCAACCCGCGCCGCATTGGCCTGCTGGCCGCGCTGCGCGCGATGGGCGCGGACATCCGCGAGGACACGCACTCAAACCACGGCGGCGAGGCGGTCGCCGACTTGATCGTGCGCCACGCGCCATTGCACGGCATCGACGTGCCCGAGGCGCTGGTGCCGGACATGATCGACGAGTTCCCGATCCTGTCGATCGCCGCCGCCTGCGCGACAGGCACCACGGTGATCCGCGGCGCGGCCGAGCTGCGCGTCAAGGAAAGCGACCGCATCGCAGCAATCGCGCGTGGCCTGCAGGCGCTCGGCGTCGCGGTTGAAGAAACGCCCGATGGCGCGGCGATTACCGGCGGTGCGATCGGCGGCGGCCGTGTCGACAGCCTTGGCGATCACCGCGTCGCGATGGCGTTCGCGGTCGCCGGGCAGCGTGCGACGGGCGAGGTGATCGTTGGCGATATCGACAATGTCGCGACCTCGTTCCCAGGCTTCGACGCGTTGGCGCGCGCGAGCGGATTCGGCCTGCGCCAACGCTGATGCCGTCGCCGCAAGGTCAGCGATCGTCGAGCCGGTAGTCGACCGGCACCCGGATATTCGATGCGACCGGCTTGCCGTTGTTCAGCGCCGGACGGAATTTCCAGCCGCGCACCTCGCTCACCGCGGCGCGGTCGAGCGCACGCGAGCCGCTGCGTTTGACGATAGCGACGTCGCTGACATGGCCTTGCGCATCGACGCGCGCGCCGACCAGCACCGTGCCTTGCTCGCCGGCGCGATAGGCGCCGGGCGGGTATTTCGGCCTTGGTTGCGCGATCAGCGCGGCGTCGCGATGGCGCGGTTTGGCCTTCGCCTTTGCGACGGGCGGCGCGTTGGGCGGTGAAGCGGCGGGCTGCTTTTCGACGCTGCCGCTCGCGGCCGACGTCATCGCCTCGCTGGCTGGCGCGCTCGGCGGCGGATCCACGACGGCCACGCCACCGTTGCTGGCGCGCTTGTTATAGACATACCAGCCGGTGGCCATCAGTGCGATCAGCGCCAGTGCCGCGACCAACGACGTGCTGCGGCGGCGCGGAGAGGCGTTTTGCGGCGGTTCGGCGAGGCGCTGGGGCATCGGGTCCGACATCAGAGGTTCGTTGTCTTGCATGGACGTCGCGAGATTTTCACACGCAGCGTGCAAACCCCGTCACGGTTGCGCGCAGGGGTCGGCGATCGCGTCAGCGGCGTGCATTAAACGCGATCGGCACCTGCACCACGCCGACCACCGGTTGCCCCGCGCGCAGCGCCGGGCGGAAGCGCCACTTCTGCACGGCCTGGGTTGCGGCGCGGTCGAGCAGGCCGGAGCCGCTGCCGCGCACGAGGTCGATCTGCATCGGCACGCCGTCAGGCCCGACGTGCACGCGCAGCAGCACCTCGCCGGAGTCGCCGCGCCGGAACGCCGTCGGCGGATAGCGCGGCGACGGAGTGGAGACCGGCACCGGGGCGCTATCGGGCGGCGCGGCGCGACGGCCGTCGACGCTGCCGTCGGGCACGTCCGACGCCAGCGCGTCTTCGGTCGGCATCGGTGTTGGCATCGGCATCGGCGCAGGGGCGGGCGCTGCTGGCGCGGCATCGCGCTCGATGCGCGCGGCGTTGCCGCTGCCGGCACTGGCGTTGGCTGCCTCGGTCTGCGCGGCGATGCGGCCGGTGTCGGGCACGGGCAGCGGATCGAGCTGGCGGCCGCTGGCGCTTTGCGGCGGGCCGTCGGCGCGGAAAAAATCGTCCCGCATGCGCTGCCGGCTCCAGATCAGCACAAACAGCAACAGGCCGATAACGAACGCGACCGCCATCGCGATCCACGTGCGCGGCGGCAGGCCGAGGATGACGCGACGGCGGGGCGGAGCGGCGGGACGTGAGGGCATCGCTACTCGACGGGGGGCGAAAACGGCAAGTCGCGGCATTCTGGCACAGCACCTGCGGCCCACTGGTTGCCGCGACCGGTGATAATCGCCGGCCGCGCTCACCGCATCCGACACGCCATGCTCGATCCCGCCCTGTTGCGCCACGACCCCGCCGCGCTCGCACAACGCCTGCTGGCCACGCGCGGCTTCATGCTCGATGCCGCGTCGCTCGAAGGTCTTGAAGCCGAACGCAAGCGCTTGCAGATGCGCACCCAGGAGCTGCAGAACCTGCGCAACACCCGCAGCAAGGCGATCGGCCAGGCCAAGGCAAAGGGCGAGGATGCCAGCGCGCTGCTCGCCGAGGTCGCCGGTTTCGGCGACGAGCTCAAGGCCTCGGAACTCGAGCTCGAACGCATCCGCAGCGACCTCGACGCGCTCGCGCTTGGCATCCCCAACCTGCCCGACGACTCGGTGCCGCTCGGCGCCGACGAACACGGCAATGTCGAGGAGCGCCGCTGGGGCGCGCCGCGCAATTTTGATTTTGCGGTCAAGGACCACGTCGAACTCGGCGCACGCCACGGCTGGCTCGACGGCGACGCCGGTGCCAGGCTCAGCGGCGCGCGTTTCACCGTGCTGCGCGGCCAGCTCGCGCGCCTGCACCGCGCGCTGGCGCAGTTCATGCTCGATTTGCATACCGGCGAGCATGGGTACGAAGAGACCAATGTGCCGTTGATCGTCAATGCCGACAGCCTGCTCGGCACCAGCCAGCTGCCGAAGTTCGAGGACGATTTGTTTTCGACCGAGGTCGGCGAGACTAGGCGTTACCTGATCCCCACCGCCGAAGTCCCGCTCACCAACCTCGTCCGCGACACGATCCTCGACGCCGCCGCGCTGCCGCTGCGGATGACCGCGCATACCCCGTGCTTCCGCGCCGAGGCCGGCAGCCATGGCCGCGACACGCGCGGGATGATCCGCCAGCACCAGTTCGAGAAGGTCGAGCTGGTCGCGATCACCGCGCCGGCCGACAGCGACGCCGAGCACCTGCGGATGACGCGCTGCGCGGAGGTGGTGCTGGAGACGCTCGGCCTGCCGTACCGCTGCATGCTGCTGTGTAGTGGTGACATGGGGTTTGCGGCGAAGAAAACCTACGATCTCGAGGTCTGGCTGCCGTCGCAGGGCAGCTATCGCGAGATCTCGTCGGTGTCCAACTGCGGCGATTTCCAGGCGCGGCGCATGCAGGCGCGCTGGCGCAATCCGGAGTCCGGCAAGCCCGAGCTCGTGCACACCCTCAACGGCTCCGGCGTCGCCGTCGGCCGCGCGCTGATTGCGGTCATCGAAAACTACCAGCGCGACGACGGCAGCATCGACGTGCCCGAAGCGTTGCAGCCGTACCTGGGCGGCGTCACGCGGCTGGCCTGAGGTTTCCGGCGCGCCATACATGCGCATGCTGTGCTTGCGCACCGGCCACGGCAGCGACGTCCGTGGGTCTTCATCACCGTCACCCTCGGTGAGCGTCAGAGATTCTTTGCAAGCGATAGCACCTTGCGGATATCAGCGGGCTACGAGGTCTTGACGCCATCCGCTAGGGATCACCAGCGTGTCGCCGTGCCATGCCGATTCGGAGCCTGGTGTCCGGACCAACTCACGCCACCGCCATCGGCCGCACCTGCCGCTCGATCTCACGGCGGTTGGGCAGGGTTTTTAGGTCGTAAGCGTTCTGCAGCGCAAGCCAGGACGCCGCGTCGCCGCCGAAGTGGCGGGCCAGTCGGGCGGCGGTGTCGGCGGTGATGCCGCGGCGCTCCTTCACGATCTCGTGGATACGCGTCGCGGGCACGCCCAGGGCCATGGCCAGCGCGTGTACGCTCAGGCCCAGCGGGGCCAGGTAGTCCTCGCGCAGCACCTCGCCGGGGTGGATGGCGCGCATGCGGTTGGTGGGTCGGCTCATGGTGGGTGCCCTCAGTGGTAGTCCACGATCTCGACCTGCGCCGGCCCGGCGTCCGTCCAGACAAAGCACACCCGCCACTGGTCGTTGATGCGGATGCTGTGCTGGCCGGCGCGGTCGCGGTGCAGGGCCTCCAGCCGGTTGCCCGGCGGGCTGCGCAGAAACTCAAGTGTCTGCGCTGAATCCAGCAGCTGCAGCTTGCGCTCGGCGACCTTTTTGATCGCTCGGTATGGCCGCGGGCTGCCGCCCTCAAACAAGGCTTGTGTGTCCTTGCAGCGGAACGACTGGATCATGCGTCAATCGTATTACGTCAGGCGTAACAGTGCAACGGCTCGCCGTGCAAAAGCGGCGGCGCCTATTTGGAACACCCCCGGTCGCCCTGAAACTACCAATGCCGCACCAGCAATTCGCCGGCGGCCTTCGCCTTCGCGTCGCCGCCGATCGTGCAACGCCTGCGCGACAAGGCCGGACGGATCAAGCGCGGCGCGATGTTCGAGCCATCCGCCGCGCCAAACACCTCAAGGTATTGGCCGGCGGCGATTAGGTGATGTCGGCCGCGTCGCGCGGATTGAACCGCCCCGCGAATCCCGGAGGCTCATTGGTGTGAGTCACACCGCCTTAGCCTTCCCGGCCCAACGGCTTCCAGACCTTGCGGGCGCTGTAGACCGGCTTGTTTTCATCGCACACCCGGCGGATCTCGGCGCATAGTGCGGCCTGCTTCCACGCCCGGTTCGGGCGCCATTCCGGATCGGCCTGCCGCGATGCGTGCGTGTAATGGCTCGACGGAGCGATCGGCAACACCGTGCAGATCGGCTCGACTCCGTGGACGCCCCGGTGCTCGTCGATGAACGTCGTCATGGCTTGAACCGGCGGTCGAGCTCCGCTTAGGCAAACTACGCACTGGCCTTGCGCAGGATCTCGTTGGCCTGGCGCAACTCGCGGCTCTCGCGCTGCAACGCCTTGAGCCGATCCAGATCCGAGTTCGTCGGCCCCGCCCGAACCTCGCGATCACGCTCGGCTTGCCGATCGAACCGATCGTCGCCCACTGCGAGACGTGCTCGGCCTGGTGCTCCAGCACCAGACGAACCGCCCGCGCCTGTACTTCCGGGGAATACTTCGCTGGCTTGTTCATGGCTCCATCCGCTCAAGGGTTGGAGCCTCCGGGATTCCCGGGACGGTTCATTCGCGTATGCCCACGCATGGCAGAGCAAATAGTGGGTTGAAACATGGATAAGAAATCCAATTAAAAAGAAAAAGCCGCAAAAAAGCGGCTTTTTCAATAAAACATGGCGGAGAGGGAGGGATTCGAACCCTCGGTGCGCTATAAACGCACGCCTGATTTCGAGTCAGGTACATTCGACCACTCTGCCACCTCTCCGGTGGTCCCGGCAGCGCTCATGGTGCGGGCCGGGGGCAATGATACGGGCGGGCGCAGCGCTGGACAAGGTGGGCGCTAGACTGTCGGCCCGCGTGTTCCGGTGATGCCCATGTCCGAAATCTCCGTGCCGGTCTCCTACGGCGAGCTGCTCGACAAGATCGCGATCCTGCAGATCAAGTCCGAGCGCATGTCCGATGCCGCCAAACTCGTCAACGTGCGCAATGAGCTGTCGGCGCTTGAGCGGGTGTGGATGGTGCATCCGGCCGCCAGCCATGACGTCGTTCGCCTGCGCGCTGAGCTGAAGGCGGTCAACCAGCGGCTGTGGGTGATCGAGGACGACATCCGCATCAAGGAGAAGGCGCAGGACTTCGGCGATGGCTTTGTGCAGCTGGCGCGGCGGGTGTATTTCGAGAACGACGAGCGCGCGCGGATCAAGAGGGAGATCAACCTGGCGCTGGGCTCGAATTACGTCGAGGAGAAGTCGTACCAGGAGTATTAGGGGAAGCTCTGAATCATTCCGCAAGCAACACCAAACACGCAAAGATCATCCTCCGTGATGCAAAGCTTATCAGCCGCCGCGTCGCCGCGCGCGCCGGGATCACCATCCCGCAGCAATGGCGCGCCACCCGCGACCGGGACAACCAGGCCGGCGAGCTGCTGGCCGGGGCGACGACGCTGGGCTTCAGCATCGCCTACCTACGCGACTACGGCCGCTGACTGCGCGCACTGGGGCATTGCTTGCTGTGACGCAAGCCGGTACAGACGCGGTTTGCGCGTTAGGATCGCGCTATGCCTGCGCGATTGACTGCCTATTTGCCCGACGATGCGGCGGTGTCGCGTCTGCTCGATGTCGATTGGACACGCAACATCGGACGCGATCCGGCCTGCACGCTGTGCATCGGCCATCCGTCGGTGTCGCGGCACCACGCCGAGCTGCGCGGTGACGGCGACGGTTGGCGGCTGCGTGACCACGACAGCAAGAACGGCAGACACATCGATGGCGCGCGCGTGCACGACGCGCGACTGATGGGTGACGGCTGGTTGCGCTTGGGCGACGTTTACTGCGAGTTCGCGCTGCTCGATGCCGCCGCCGCCGCCGCGTCCGCGGGCCGTGTGCAGGCGCGGCAGGCGCTGGACACGCAAATGGATGTGCTCGGTGGTGCCCAACAGCTGCGCTGGCAGCGCATCGTTGCGGCGCGGGCGGCCGTACCGTGAGCGACGACGACGCCACCGCGACCGGCCTGTACGCGCATGCCGACCTCGCGCCGGGGATGGTAGTCGCCGGGCGTTTTCGCATCGTAGGCTTGCTCGGCATCGGTGGCATGGGCGTGGTCTACCGCGCGGTCGATCGGGCGCTTGGCGTCACCGTCGCGCTCAAGCTGCTGCGCATTGAGCTGCTCGGACGCCCCGGCGCGTTCGAGCGCTTCCGGCAGGAGCTGCTGCTCGCCCGCCAGGTGTCGAGCGCGCACGTGGTGCGCATCCACGACTTCGCCCAGCACAAGGGACGCTGGCTGATCAGCATGGATTTCATCGACGGCGAAGGCCTCGACCAGCGTCTCGACCGGCTCGGCAAGTTGCCGGTCGACGAGGCGCTAAGCATCGCCCGGCAGATCGCCGAAGGCCTGCGCGCCGCGCATGCGGTCGGCGTCGTGCATCGCGACCTCAAGCCGTCCAATGTATTGATCGACCGCGCCGGCAGCGCCTTCGTCAACGACTTTGGCGTGGCGCGCTCGCTGGCCAGCAGCGGCATGACCCAGTCGGGCATCACCGTGGGCACCCCCGATTATCTGTCGCCCGAGCAGGCGCGCGGCGAGGCCGTCGATCCGCGCAGCGATCTGTACGCGCTCGGTCTGATCCTCTACGAAATGCTCGGCGGCGAGCTGCCGTTTGCCGGCGGCACCATCGCCGAGATCCTCGGCCAGCGCATAGTGCGCAGCCCGCCGCCGCTGACCCGGCTGCGCCCGGAGCTGCCGGACTGGGTGGCGCGGCTGGTCGACCGGCTGTTGCGCTCGCAGCCGGCGCACCGGCTGCAGGACGCTGGCGCGGTGATCGCGGCGATCGACCGTCGCCAGGTGCCGCATGAAATCATGCCTAGCACCGCGCTCGCGCGCCGAGCGCTGGCGTTGGCGTTGGCGGGCATCGCGGTGGTCGCGGCCGGCTGGTGGTGGTCGCAGCAGCGCGCACCGGTCGCCCTCGCATCGCCGCCGCTGCAGCGACTGCTGCTGTTGCCGGCCACGCACGACGGCGGCGTCGCGTCCGCCGCCACCGTGGCCATCGACGACCGCCTGCTCGGTGCCAGCGCCTACCTGCGCGATGCGCTCGACGATGCCGGCGTGGCCGTGGTCGACGGCGAGCGCACGCGCCAGGCGCAGCGTCAGAGCGGTGCCGACCTCGATGCGCTGCGCGGCGTGGCGGTCGCCGACCGCCTGCTCGCGCCGCGCCTAGTCCGCAGCGGCGAGCGCTGGCGGGTGCGCGCGCAATGGCGGGCCGCTAGCGCGGCATCGCAAACGATCGACGGCCCGTTGGCTGACGATCCGGTCGCCGCGCTGCTGGCCTGGTGGCCGTCGCTGGCGACGCTGGACATCGCCGCGCCGCCGCCGGCGCTGCCGGCAGCGCCGGCGCTGC
>JBOHYD010000207.1:0-4848 GCA_050737635.1 Luteimonas sp.
CAAACTGGTCACGGCTGATGTCGCTGGGATAGGGCTGTCTCATTCGGCTATGGTCGCAGATGGGAGATGGATTTTAAACAGGCTCTGAGGAACGAGTGAAGGACCGGCCATTCCACGCTCGGTTCTCGTTGCTTGCCGAAAGCGGCCACCCGCTACAATTGCCGCCGCTTCCGACTTTCAGCCCGACTCCCACATGTCCTGCGCATTTGGCACCGAGACGGTGCTGGATGTCCGTCACTGGACGGACGACTACTTCAGTTTCACCACTACACGCGACGACGGCTTCCGCTTCGATAACGGCCAGTTCGTGATGATCGGTCTTGCGCTGCCACAGCCCGACGGTGGCCACAAGCCGCTGCTGCGCGCGTATTCGATCGCCAGCGCCAACTGGGAAGAGCAACTGGAGTTCTTCAGCATCAAGCTCGCCGACGGCGCGCTGACCTCGCGGCTGCGCGGCATCGTCCCCGGCGACAGCGTGCTCGTCGGCCGCAAGCCGACCGGCACATTGCTGATCCACGACCTGCATCCCGGTCGCAATCTCTATCTGATCGGCACCGGCACCGGGTTCGCGCCGTGGCTGGCGATCATCAAGGACCCCGACACCTACGCGCGCTTCGAGCGCGTGATCCTCTGTCACGGCGTGCGCAGCGCCGCGGATCTCGCCTACCGCGACTACATCGTCAACGAGTTGCCGCAGCACGAGTTTCTCCGCGAGCAGATCCGTCGGCAATTGCTTTACTACCCGGCGGTGACCCGCGAGCCGTTCGTGTTCGACGGCCGCGACCATCGCGGCCGGCTCACCGAGCTGCTCGACAGCGGACGACTGTGCGCCGACCTCGGCCTCGCTGCGCTCGACGCCGCGCACGACCGCGCGATGGTCTGCGGCAGCCCGCAGGTGCTCGCCGACGTGCGTGCGCTGCTCAACGCGCGCGGCTTCGCGCCGGCGGCGCGGATCGGCGTGCCGGGGCAGTATGTGTTCGAGCGCGCGTTCGTCGAAAAATGAGCCGCACCGGCAGCGCTGCAGCGCTGCGGCTTACCCGGCCGCCGGCTGCGTTAGCGCGGCTTCGATGTCGCCGGCCAGCGACTCCGGCGTGGCGGTCGGTGCGTAACGCGCGATGACGTGGCCGTCGCGGCCGATCAGGAACTTGCTGAAGTTCCACTTGATCGCGTCGATGCCGAGAAAGCCGCCCTTCTCGTCCTTCAGCCACTGCCACAGCGGATGCGCGGCGTCGCCGTTGACGTCGACCTTGGCAAACATCGGGAAATCGACGGCGTAGGTCAGCGAGCAGAAAGTGCGGATCTCGGCGGCGTCGCCCGGCTCCTGATGGCCGAACTGGTCGCAGGGGAAACCCATCACCACCAGACCGCGATCGCGGTAGGTGGTCCACAGGGCTTCGAGGCCGGTGTACTGCGGCGTGAACCCGCATTTGGAGGCGACGTTGACGATCAGCAGCACCTTGCCGGCGTATTGCGCTAGGTCCTGCGGCACGCCGTCGAGGTCGTCGGCGCTGAAATCGTAGGCGGTGGAAGGCGGCTTGGTGTTCATCGAGTCCTTCTTGGCGCAGATCGGGCGGCGGTTCGGCGGCATTTTACGCCTGCCGGTCGCTACACCGCCGCAGACCAGACTCACGGCATACAACTACAATGAATCTCGCCGACCCTTGTCCGGCGACCCATCCCTGCAGGAGCTCCCAATGCCGCGTTCGATCCGCCATCCGCTCGCCATCGCGTTTGCACTGTGCCTCGCATCGGCCACCACCGCGCAGGCGGCCGACTGGTCGCTGGCCGACGTGCTGCCGATCTCCGCGCGCAGCGTCGACCGCATCGCGCCGGGCACCAGTGGCGCCAACGTCAACCGGCTCGGATTTTTTTCCGATCTGCAGTACGACACCACGTCGCGCACCTGGTACGCGCTGTCCGACCGCGGACCCGGCGGCGGGCTGATCGCGTATTCGACGCGCGTGCAGCAGATGTCGATCCGCATCAACTCACTCGACGGCCGCATCATCGGCACGCCGCAAGTGCTGCGCACGATCGTGTTCACCGACCACGCCGGCAAGCCGTTCAACGGTCTCAACCCGACCCTGCTCAACGGCACGCCCAACGTGCTCGGCAAGAGCTTCGACCCGGAAGGCTTCGCGCTCGGACGCAACGGCCACCTGTACGTGTCCGACGAGTACGGCCCGAGCATCTACGAGTTCGATCCCAACGGCCGCTTCATCCGCGCGTTTACGATGCCGGCCAACCTCGTTCCGACACAGGCCGACGGCGTGGCCAACTACAGCGACGCCCGGCCGACGATCGTCAGCGGGCGGCAGGACAACCGCGGCTTCGAGGGCCTGACCTTCAACGCATCGCGCACCCGGCTGTACGCGGTGCTGCAGGATCCGCTGGTCAACGAGGGACCCAACAACGACGGCCGCCGCAGCCGCTACGTGCGTATCGTCGAGTTCGATCCGGCGACCGGCCGTAGCAGCGCGCAATACGCGTATCCATTGGAATCGATCGCCACCCTCAACGCCATCGATCCATCCCCCGCCGACGACTTCTCCGCCACCAACCAGGGCCGCAGCATCGGCCTCAGCGCGATCACCGCGTTGTCGGACAGCGAGTTTCTGGTACTCGAACGCGACAACCGCGGCCTCGGCGTTGAAGTCACCGCCACGCCACTGTTCAAGCGCATCTACCGCATCGACCTGAGCGGTGCGACCGACATCCAGGCGGTCTCGCTGGCCGGCAGCAATGCGCTTCCGGCCGGCGTGGTGCCGGTGTCGAAGGCGCCGGAAGTCGACCTGCTCGCTGCGCTGCGCAGCGCCGGTGCGACCGTGCCGGAAAAGCTCGAAGGCCTCGGCATCGGTCCGCGGCTGATCGGAGGCGGCAATGCGGTGCTGGTCGGCACCGACAACGATTACAGCGTCACCCAGACCGGCGCTGGCGAGCAGTTCGACGTCTGCGTGAACATCACCACCGGCGAACGCTCGCAGGTGCAACTTGACACGCCCTGTCCCGACGGCCAAGCGCTGATTCCCGGCTATCTGCTGTCGTTCAAGGTGCGCGCGGCGCAGTGATGCCGGGCGCGTCGGGCGCGTTGCGAAGCGCGAACGCCCGCTCGCGCCGCACGCGACTGCACCTTGTTTCAACCGCGGCGAAAGTCAGCGCCTGAGCGCACGACGTCGACGCCCCCAGCCCACGGCCCCTTTCAAAAAGGGGCGGATGAGCACGCGACGTTCACGCGGGTTTGCGCCAACAGCAATGACGCAACGGCCCTCTCACCGCGCCGCCGTCTCGCCAGCGGTCACCGCCACCGAGCGTGCGAACGGCTTCACCCCGATCGCCTCGTATAGCGCATCCGGGGCATAGGCGACGCCGCCCTTCATCACCAACGCGACCTTGCGGATGTCGGCGATATTGCGCGTCGGATCGCCGTCGATGAGGATCAGGTCGGCGCGCTTGCCCGGCGCGATCACGCCGCGATCCGGCACGCGCGCGTATTTCGCGCCGTCGCGGGTCGCCACCTGCAGCGCCTGCGACGGCGTCAGCCCGGCCTGCACGTAGAGTTCGAGTTCGCGCTGCAGGGTGAAGCCCGGCGTCGCGTCGGTGCCGGCGACCAGCGGCACGCCGGCCTTGTACAGGCGACCGACGAACTCGACCATCTTCGCGTAGCTGCGGTCGTACAGCGCGGCGGTGGCGTCGTCGGGAATGTCGAACTCGGCCACGCGCAAGCCGCGCTGGATGTCGGGCGGCAGGTGCTCGGCGACCGCCGCATAGGCCTTGGAGAGCTGGCCCGGACGCTGGCGGATGAAATCGAACGTGGTGACCGTGGGGTCGATGACGATCTGCTTCCTCGCCAGCGTCGCGATGAAGTCCTGCACCGGTTTGGCGTCGAAATCCAGGCCCGCCGTGCGCCTGGCCGGCAAATAGAAACGCTCCAGCATGCGGGTGTCGGTGTTGTCGTCGACAAAGAAGTTCAGCAGCACTTGGTTGATGTGCTGGATCTCGTCGTAGCCCTGGTCGAGCGCATCCTGCGCGCGCAGGAACACCGGGATATGGCCGCTGACGCGCATGCCCTTCGCGTGCGCATAGGCCACGGTATCGCGCAGCACCGCCTTCGGGAACGAGTTGTAGATCTTGATCTGCTGATAGCCGTGACTGGCGTACCAGTCGACCGCGCGCTTGGCTTCAGCGAGATCCTTGATCACGAAGCCGTTGCGCGCCGACATCTGGCTTTCGCCCTCGATGAAGCCGGTCGGCACGATGCTCGGCATCAACAGCCTGCCGGCCTTTTCCGCGGCGATGATTTGCTGCAGTGTCGAGTTGTCGTTGCCCATGTCGCGCACAGTGGTGACGCCGGCACCGAGATGCAGCGCGCCATCCCAGCGCGAGACATGCACGTGCATGTCAAACAGCCCCGGCAGCAGCACGCGGCCGGCGGCGTCGATGCTGCGGTCGGCACGCGCCTGGGCCTTGCCGGTCGGCTCGACCGAGACGATCCTGCCGTCGCGCACGACGACATCCGACGCCGCGCCGAGCACGGCGCGCTCGCTGTCGAACACGCGCGCGTTGCGGATCAGCGTGGTGCCCGGCAATGGCGTGGCAAGCCGTTTCTGCATCGTCGCCAGCACCGCGTCCTCGGCCTGCTTCTGGCGCTTTTCCAGCGCGTCGGCGTTCTTTTCCCAGCCCTCCTCGACGAGTTGCAAGAAGCCCGGAACGATGAGGGCGAACAGGCGCGGCGACGGGCCGGCGGTCGCCCACGCGAAATTGGGCGTGAAGCCGACGCCGGTCACCGCCATCAGCTCGACCTGGCGCCGGTCCTTGCCATTGACGACCTCGGCGTCGGCACCTTGCGCA
>JBOHYD010000208.1:0-7798 GCA_050737635.1 Luteimonas sp.
TTTTTCGGAGGCTCCCACACTTGAGAAGATGGGGCCATGAAGAAGTCAACGAAGTATTCTGCGGAAGTGCGCGAGCGAGCGGTTCGGTTGGTGCTGGAGTCTCAGGGCGAGCATGCCTCGCAGTGGAAGGCGATCGCCTCGATTGCGGCGAAGATGGGCTGTACGGCCGAGTCGCTACGGCGCTGGGTGCGGCAGGCGGAGCGAGACCAAGGCAAGCGGCCAGGGGCGACGACATTGGATTTGGAGCGTTTCAAGCAGTTGGAGCGAGAGAACCGGGAGTTACGCCAGGCCAACGAGATTCTGCGTAAGGCGTCGGCGTATTTTGCCCAGGCGGAGCTCGACCGCCGGTTCAAGCCATGACGGGGTTTGTCGAGGCACATCGGGAAGTCCACGGGGTCGAGCCGATCTGCCAGGTGCTGGCGATTGCCCCGTCGACGTACTACCGGCACGCGGCGCGGCGTGCCGATCCGCAGCGGGCATCGGCACGAGCGCAGCGCGACGCCGGGCTGTGCGAGCGGATTCGGTGTATCTGGGAGGAGAACTTCGGGGTGTACGGTGCGCGCAAGGTGTGGCGACAGTTGCTGCGCGAAGGCGTGCAGGTGGCGCGCTGCACGGTGGAGCGGCTGATGCGGCGGCTGGCATTGCGTGGCGTGGTGCGCGGCAAGCGCGTGCAGACCACGGTCAGCGACCGGGCGGTGCCGTGCCCGCAGGACAAGGTGAACCGGCAGTTCCAGGCCGATCGGCCGAATGCACTGTGGGTGAGCGACTTCACCTACGTTTCGACTTGGCAAGGTTTCGTCTACGTGGCCTTCGTGATTGATGTGTATGCGCGGCGGATCGTTGGCTGGAAGGTGTCCGCCTCGGCCAAGACGGACTTCGTGGTTGATGCCTTGGAACAGGCGCTGTACGCAAGGCGTAGAACCGACGGGAAGAACCTGATCCATCACAGCGACCGCGGCGTGCAATATGTTTCGCACCGCTACACCCAGCGGCTGGCTGAGGCCGGCATCGAACCCTCGGTCGGCAGCGTAGGCGATTCCTACGATAACGCCCTGGCCGAGACGATCAACGGGTTGTACAAGGCCGAGGTGATCCACCGGCGGGCATGGAAGAACCGGGAAGCGGTGGAACTGGCGACGTTGACCTGGGTGGACTGGTTCAATCACCGCAGGCTGCTGGAGCCGATCGGGAACCTCCCGCCAGCGGAAGCGGAAGACGCTTACTATCGGCAACAAGCCGAGCACGCCAAAGCGGCGTGACTCACACCAAATGGCCTCCGGGATTCCCAGGGCGGTTCACCTCTAACAGCCATGTCACAAACGCCCAAATCTTAGGCATCTCGATGCGCTCGAGCGCACACACGACGTAATACCGGCCTCGAGCGGGAACGGAGGTGTCGAACAAGCGAACGAGCTGCCCTGAGGCAAGATCGTCGTGCGCGAGCACGGTGTCCCCCAGCGCGACACCGCCGGCGGCAACTGCGGCATCGATCGCCAGGCTCGCATAAGATAGACGGGCTTCCGAGGGCACGCGCGAAGGGACGATCCCGTTCGCGGCGAACCAGCGCTGCCATTCCGCACCGTCGTCCTCGTGCAAGATGACCTGTTGCAACAGGTCCGCCGGATCGCGTATCGCGGGCGCCATGTTCAGCAGCTTCGGGCTGCAAACCGGGAACAGCTCCACCGAGGCGATCTCATGAACCCAGTGCTTGGGCCATTGGCCGTCGCCGTACAAAACGAACAGGTCGGCGCGTTTTTCGAGACTGACCGCTGCGTCACGGATAGGCAGGATGTTCAATACGATTTCCGGATGCGCGCGCAGAAACCGGCCCACGCGTCGCGCCAGCCACTTGGATGCGAAGCCAGGTGGCACGCACACCGTCAGGTCACCCTTGAGCTGTGCGAATTGCGTGACTCGCGAAGCATCGGCAATCAGGTCGAATGCCTGACGCACGCTGGCCAGGTAGGCCTCACCGGTGGGTGTCAGGCGAAGCCTACGCCCCTGCCGATCGAACAGACAGACGCACAAGTAGTCCTCGAGCACTCGGATCTGGTGACTGACTGCGCTGCTCGTGACGCACAGTTCCTCCGCGGCGCGGCGCACGTGCCCGTGTCGTGCAGCAGCCTCGAACGCACGGAGGGGATTGAGTGGAGGAAGCCGGCGTGGCACAACCGAATACCTCAACTGTTGAGCGAAATTAGACGAAATGTATTCTACAACGATATCCTGATTCGTGGCCTCAGCGTGCCGTCCATGACGACAACGTCAATCCTGCGCCCCCCTGCGTCAGACTAGTTGTCGCGCCGATAGAATTTTCAACCCGAGGGCGAGGGGACTCAAGACGTGGCTCGATACGGACAGGCGTTCAAGAACAAAGCGGTAGCACGGCTGTTGCCGCCGGAGGGCGCACTGCTGCAGCAGGTTGCGCAGGAAGTGGGCATTGGTGCGGGAACGCTGGAGCGTTGGTACAAGGACGCGCAATCCCGGCCGGTCCGTGACCGTGCCTGGACGGCCGGTGCCCGACGCGAAGCCGTGATCACCGCAGCGACGATGGACGAGGCCAGCAAGAGTGCGTGGAGCCGCGAGCACGGCGTCTACCCCGCCGAACTGGACAAGTGGCGCGCCAGTGCCACCGCCGCATTGGCGGAGCCCGAGGACGCCAGGGCCAGCCCCCAGGCCACGCGGCAAGATCGCAAGCGGATCAAGGAGCTGGAGCGCGAATTGCTGCGCAAGGATCGTGCGCTGGCCGAGACTGCAGCGTTGTTGGTGTTGTCAAAAAAAGTGGCGACGATCTTCAGCAGGGGCGAGGGCGAATGATCGACCTCGAAGACCGCCAAGCCATGGCCCGAGACATCCACACCGCGCATGCAGCAGGCGCGCGGCTGCGGTTGGCCTGCGCCACCGGTGGCATCGACGTGCGCACCCTGCAGCGCTGGAGGGCATTGGATGGCTTGGTCGCTGGCGATGGCCGGCCGCAGGCCGAGCGCCCGACACCACGCCACGGGCTGA
The DNA here is from genome assembly GCA_050737635.1 of Luteimonas sp. GTDB lineage: Bacteria > Pseudomonadota > Gammaproteobacteria > Xanthomonadales > Xanthomonadaceae > Luteimonas. Next base: position 3,010 of record JBOHYD010000208.1, read on the forward strand.
GCGAGGCCGAGCGCGCCCAAGTGCTTGCCATTGCCAACGAGCCGCGCTTTGCCGCAGTGCCACCGGCGCGCATTTGCTGGACTCGTATTCGGTCTGGACATCCATCGCGATTCCGACCGCGGCCTTCTTGACCCGGCTGCGCGCACGCAGACGAGACCAGGTGGCAGCCGCCAGGCTAGTTGCAATGAACAACAGAACGTAACGCATTGCGCCATAGCGCGACTCGCTGCCGATGGCATAAGCATGGGTAAAGACGAGCAGGAACACGCCGAACCAGAGCATGTGCACTTTCTTCCAGGCGCGATGGCCCTTGGCGGTGCGCCATCCGGCATAGACTCCAAGCAGCAGGAGCCACAGGGCGATCAATCCCAAGCTGATCATGGCGCTGTAGTAGCCGTGAGAAAAATTCGGCCACAGCAGGTTCCAGGCGGGCGCGCCACCGCGCATCGAGGCCGCAACAAAGAACAGTGCGACGTGTGTCAACACCAGCACGAGCGTGAACACACCGAGGCGCTTGTGCGTGCCTGGACGAACCGTCGGAAAGTCGCGAAGCACCAGGGCGCGTCCTGCCAACGCCAGCATGCACTGCACCCAAAAGGTGCATAGCGCGGCCAAGCCCGCTAGCTTGGCAAGAACATACAGCGATTGGCCAGGCGGCACATTGTTGGTGAAGTAGGCGACCGGGTTCTCAACGGAGACCAGCCAGACGATCAGTGGCGCAGCGAGCACGGCCACGAACATCGCATGGACGATGTGCTTCTTGAGCATCTGCGCAGACATCGTCATTCCCTTGTGCTCCATGTCGACTATTGGCGGTTTGCGGCATTCAAGCAGCCGTCGGCAGCATGCACGCAGCGATTCATCTGGGCCGTGGCTTCGGGTTCGTCGAGCGCCTGTGTTCCAACCATCGGCAGTCCCTGCGCAAGCCACCCTTTCATACCGTATGGCTTAAGAATGACCGCATTGTGTACGCCCGCCTGACGCAGGGCTTTTGCCATCTCGAAGCCGCGGAAATCCTTGACGCAGTAGCTGACGACGTAGTCGGCGTGCTCGACACGAGCAACGGTGTCGGCGTCGAGGTCACGAAGCGTGACGTTGATCGCGCCCGGAATATGCGCCTCCTGGAACTCGTTCGCTTCCCGGACATCGACGAAAACGACCGACTTGCCGTGTTTCATCGCGGTCAGCAAATCGGGAATCGCGATCTCCGGAACCAGTGACGCGCGTGGTGCCTCAATCGCGCTTGCCTCGCAGGTGACTGACAGGTCGCTGACCGACATGGCTTTGCCTTCGGTCCGCTGCACATGGATTGCGCGATGAACGCTATCGAAGAATGCGACGTAGCAATCCGGGGTAACGACCTCTTGCGCCTGCCCGCGCTGCAGCATGCGGAAGGCGTGCTCCACAAGTGGTGCTTCAGCCGTCTTATCTGGCACCCAAAAGCTCACCTCGATATCATGAACCACGGCGGCCAAGCGTTGTATGTCGGGGTCGGCGACGCCGTAAGCCGCTTGCACGACCTCGAAAGAAGCCCGGTTTCCAACTCTCTGGAAGTGAGCGCCGGGCACATCGAACGCAGTCCCTTCAGGCATCGGGGCATCGGCATCGACGACCACAAGCTTCGCGCCTGGCGCGACATGTCGGGTTAACAGCCACGCTGTCGCCCACTTGTCTGGGCCGAGGCCAAATTCGGTCACAAAGACCTGCTGTGGACCCGCAGACGAACGACTACAGCCGATCGCCGAAACAGCGATCACTCCAAGTCCTGCGAATCCGCGCAGCAGCTAATGCACTGATCGTCCCCTTTTGCTTCCGGCGTTGCTGGCGAGAAGAGACCCTCTACCGCCCCCATCCCGGACTCTATTACCATTTAGCGGTGGCCGCAAACCGGTGCCGGAAGACGTCCCGGGGGCATGCGGACGCCTCCACTGGTTCGTTTCCTCGTTGCCGCGGCAGAAACGAGTGAAGTGGAGTGAGGAGAGCGTGGAAGCGGGCCTGCACCCTTCGCTCCTCTACTCCTGCCTCGCACTACGGCAAGACGTGACAGCGATCGACGAACGCCCGGTGCGATCGCCGCCGTCCCCCGGTCAGCGCCGCCGCAGGTCCTCGTCGCGAACGCCCTGGCGGCGCAGTTCCAGCACCTGGGGGGTGATGGCGGCGATCCGCGCGTCGATCCGCGAGCGCGCGTAGTAATCGATGTCGTCGCGCTTTTTCAGCGTGTTGAGCTGCACCAGCGCCTGTTCCGGGCGGCCGTTGAGCCAGGCGGCTTCGGCATAGGCTTCGCCAGCGCGGACCGGGTCGCCGGCGATCTCGCTGGCGCGCGCGAAGGTGGTCTGGAACAGCGGGTCCTCGCTCGCCGAGCCGAGCAGCGGCCGCAAGATCGCCTGTGCACGCTGGCCGGCGGCGCGATCGTTGCGCTCGGCCAGCACCGCCGTATAGCTCAGCGCTACGGCGCGGTTGTTGGGCAGGCGCGCGAGCAGGCCCTTGAAGCGCTCGTCGGCGGCAGCGGCGCGACCGGCGCGCGCCTCGGCCTCGGCGAGCGCGATCGCCACCCAGACGTCGTCCGGATGGTCGGCAAGCAGCGCGCTGAATTCGCTCGCCGCCGCCGCGCCGCGGCCGTCGCGCAGGCGGGCGTAGGCGAGCCCGTAGCGCTGCGCATCGTCCAGCGGACCGGCCGCGCGCAGGCGCTCGTATTCCTGGATCGCCGCCGACGGCGTGTCGGCACTGAGTACGCGCAGGCGCTCGCGCACCCAGCCGAACTGCAGCGGATCGGTACCGGGTGCTGTGGCAACCAGCTGCAGCGATGCCGGCAGCAGTGGATTCTGGCTGCTCCAGGCGGGGTTGGTAGCGGCGATGTTGTTGCGGTCGATGTACTCGACGCGCTCCTCGCGCTTGCCGTCGGGGCCGGTGGTCGCGGTGGTCACGCGGGTGCGACCGCGCTTGATGCGCTCGGCGTTCTCCTTGGCCTCGGCGACACGCACCGTGGTCACCGGATGGCTCATCAAATAATCGGGTGTGCGCTCCTTGTCGCCGCCGCGGTTGACGCGCGACAGCGCCTGCATCCGCGAAAACATGCCGGCCATCGCATCGGGGTCGTAGCCACTGCGGTCGAGGGTGCGGATGCCGAGCCGGTCGGCCTCGGATTCGTTGGCGCGCGTGTAGTTGATCTGGCGCTGCGCGGCCAGGCCTTGCGCGCTGGCGATCGCGGCGATCGCGCCATTCGAGGACGAGTCACCGCCCGACTGCGCGACGGCCAGCGCGCCGAGGGTGGCCAGCAGCAGCGGGATGGTGTCGCGCTGCGCGCGCTCGACGCTGCGCAGCACGTGCGACTGGGTGACATGTGCGATTTCGTGGCCGAGCACCGCGGCGACCTCATCCTCGCGTTCGGCGGCCAGCACCAGCCCGGCGTTGACCGCGATATAGCCGCCAAGCGTAGCGAACGCATTGATCTGCCGGTCCTTGAGCATGAAGAACGTGAAGTCCTGCTGGGGCTTGTCGCTGGCCGCCCCGAGCCGGTTGCCGAGCGTGCGCAGCCAGCCATCGACCAATGGATCCTCGAGCACGTAGCCGTAGTGACGCAGTTGCGCGAGGGTGAGCTGCCCGTACTCGCGCTGCTCGGCGGGACCGAGCACGGTGCCGGCCGACGAGCCGATGTCGGGCAGTCGGCTGTCTTGTGCGGCCGCGCCGAGGCTGGCGGCAACGAGGGTCAGGGCGGTGGTCAGCAGCAAGGCGTGCATCGGCTGGCGTGTTCTCGCGGATCGGGGTGGAGGGACGGTGAGCGACACCGGCAGGATGCGCGGCGGCGATGGCGAAGGCGTGAACCCCGCGTTAATCCGGCCCGTGGCATCGCGCTCTGCGCCAAACGGCGCCGCCGCGCTTGATCCTCGACGCGTATGCCTCAACATCTGACCACAATCCCATCATGCAAGTTTCCATCAGGAGTCCGCCTTGAGCGACCAGCCCGTCCCCGAGATCGCCCGCCCTGAAATCGTCATCTACACCAGCGCCATCTGCGGCTACTGTGCGGCGGCGAAGAACTTCCTGAAGAGCAAGGGGCTGGCGTGGCGCGAGGTGCACATCGACACGGCCCCCGTTGAGCGTGAGCGCTTAGTCGCACTGACCCGGCGCACCAGCGTGCCGCAGATCTTCGTTGGCGATACCCATGTCGGCGGTTACGACGAGATGATGGCGCTGCACCGCAGCGGCAAGTTCGAACTACTGCTCGCCGGAGACCGCGCATGAGCGCGCACCACGACACCGGCGGCGAGGGCGACGGCGGCCGCATCGCCGAGTTCACCGCGTTCCGCCAGCGCATGAACGAGCGCATCCTTGCCGAACCCAACCAAGTGGTGCGGCGTTTTTTCGCGCTCGACACCCAGACCTACCAGGCCGGCGCGCTTGAGGTGAAGACCAAGGAGCTGCTCGGCCTGGTCGCGTCGCTGGTGCTGCGCTGCGACGACTGCATCAGCTACCACGTCGCGCAGTGCTTTGATGTCGGCGTCAGCCGCGACGAGATGTTCGAGACGTTTTCGGTCGGTTTGGTGGTCGGCGGCAGCATCGTGATCCCGCATCTGCGTCGCGCGGTCGAATTTCTCGACCAACTCGAGCAAGGCGGCGCGCCGGTACCGGCGGATGCGCACGATCACGGCTGATGCGTGTTTTCTCCCTCTCGGTAAAGGGGAGGGGTGTTCGACCGACCCAGCCATGCAAGCACCTGATTAGTGCTGAGTGTCAGTTGGTTTGCCAGAAATGGCGTGGAAAGCTCCATTTGAAGCAGCCCCAGTAGGTT
>JBOHYD010000209.1:0-3454 GCA_050737635.1 Luteimonas sp.
GAAGTCGGCCATGCGCATGGCGTGCAGCCGGGCAATATCGTCGGCACGATCGCCAACGAGGCCGATCTCGAAAGCCGCTACATCGGTCGCATCGACATCCGCGACGACTACAGCCTCGTCGATCTGCCCGAAGGCATGCCGAAGGAACTGCTCGAACACCTCAAGCGCGTCTACGTGTCCGGCCAGCCGCTGCGCATGCGCCGCGCCGACGCCGCCGACACCGGCGCGGCGCCGGGCAAGCGCGCGTTCGCGCCGAAGCCACGGCCGCAGGGCGCACGCAAGCCGGGACCGAAACGTCCGCGCTGAGCGGTTCGATGCCTGGTTGCACGGTCTGCCCATCTCGGTGCGCGCTGCGCGCTCCCACAACTGCCTTCACCTACAATCCTGCGCCATGTCCCGCCTCCTCGTCTTCCAACACCTCGCCGCCGAACCGCTGGGCACGCTTGATCCGCTGATCCGCGCGCGTGGCCATCGCATCCGCTTCGTCAATTTCGATCGCGATCCCGACACGCAGCCCAACGTCGACCGCTACCGTGGCCTGATCGTGCTCGGTGGGCCGATGAACGTCGACGAGCAGGCGTCACGCCCGCACCTGCGCACCGAGCTGCGCGCGATCGAACGCATGCTCGAACAGGGCAAACCGGTGCTCGGCATCTGCCTCGGCGCGCAGCTGCTTGCGCACGTCCTCGGCGCGCATATCGGCCGCATCGCCACCCCGGAGATCGGCTGGTATCGGGTCGAAACCACGGCGGCAGGGCGCGCGGACGCGGTCATCGCAGCGCTCGGTAGCTCGACGTCGGTGTTTCAGTGGCACGGCTGCCATTTCGAGATCCCAGACGGCGCCGCGCATCTCGCGCGCAGCGCGGGCTGCGAACAACAGGCCTTCCGCTGGGGCGAGCAGGCCTACGGGCTGCAGTTCCATCTCGAAATGGACGCCGCGCTGATCGAGCGCTGGCTCGCCACGCCCGACTACCGCGACGAACTCGCCGCCTCCGGCCTGCCGCACGACGCCGACGCGATCCGCGCGCACACACGCCTGCACATCGCCGCCATGCAGTCGCGGGCCGCTCAGGTGTTCAATAACTTCCTCGACCTGATCGGCCAACCCGACCAGCGCTACACGCTACCGTCGCGCGAATTCGCCTGACACGCGCCAAGGACGCTTCGACGGGCGCCACCGCGATCAGCCACCGAGTGCCGCCTTCAGCGCGGTGATCAGCTTGGCCGGGCCGGGGCCCGGCGCCGGCAGTCCGCGCGGATCGACCGCCGAGATGTACGCGCCGGCCTCGACCTTGGTCACCCGCAGCAGAAACTTGCTGCCCTCGTAATCGAGATCGTAGGTGCCGAGAATCTCCGCCTTGCTGGCGATCGTCACGCCGGCGGTGGCGGCAAGCGCTTCGCCGACCTTGGCAAACACCGCGTCGCGATCGCCAGGCACGGTGAAGCCGGTGGTGTTGGGCGCGGACGCCGCAGGCGCCGGCAGCGACGAGCGCGACACCGAACTGGTGCCCGACCCGGTCGGCGGCAGCTGCATCGCGGCATCGGTGCTCGGCGCGTCGAGATCCGGCGGCACCTCCAGCGGGCGGTTCTCCGGACTCGGCGCATACAACTCGTTGCCCTTGCGGAAGAAGCTGCAGCCGGATGCGGCAAGCACGGCGGCGGCAAGCACGGCCACGGTAGCGACGCGCAACGGTGTCGGGGAATGACGCATCTGCAACTCCTTAAGGGTCAAGCCGCGAGTGTAACGCGGCAGTGTCTCTCGATCTGGTCGATGGCGATGACCAGGCGCGCCGCGAGGTCGTGGTGCGCGGCATCGAGCGACGTCAGCGGCAGGCACAGGCCGGCACCGATGCCGAGACGCGCGAGGATCGCCTTGACGGGGATCGGATTGGGTTCGCAATTGAGAAAGTCGTACAGCAGCCGCAGCCGCGCATCGAGCGCGTCGACGGCGACGGCATCGTCAGCGGCGGCGAGGTCGCAGAGCCGGCGGAACGCGCTCGGCACCACGTTGGAGGCCACCGAGATCACGCCGTCGGCACCGGCCAGCAGCGCACGCGCGGCGGTCGCATCGTCGCCGGTAAGCACGGCGAAGTCGGCGGATCGCAGCGTCAGCAGCACCTGCATGCGCTCGGGCTCGCTGCGCGCTTCCTTGATGCCAGTGATGCGTCCGTGGCCGATCAACGCGGCAACGCTGTCGGGCAATAGGTCGCAGCCGGTACGGGCCGGCACGTTGTACAGCACGATCGGCAGCGCGCCGTCGTCGGCGACCGCGCTGAAATGCGCGATTAGACCGGCCTGGGTGGGACGCACGTACGGCGGCGTGACCACCAGTGCCGCATCGGCTCCGACCGCCGCCGCGCGCCGGGTCTGCTCGATGGTCTTGGCGGTGTTGGACAGGCCGGTACCGGCGATCACCACGATGTGGCCACCAAGGCGCTCGACGGCGAGACGCAGCAGCGCGTCGTATTCGGCGTCGTACAGCGCGGCGGCCTCGCCGGTGGAACCGGCGACCACCACGCCTTGGGTGCCGGCGTCGAGCTGGGCGCTCAGCAGGCGCTGCCAGGCGTCGAGGTCGATTTCGCCGGCGGCCGTGAACGGCGTCGCCAGTGCGGTGATGCTGCCCCTGAGCGGGCTGCCGTTGGGTCGCAAGGAATCGGGCCTGTCGGAAACGAGAAGGGTCGGCGTCGACGTGGCCGAGCGCGTGACGATCTTACTTGCGGCGCGAAACCGCAGGCAAGTATGCTGGCTGCGGCATCCGGTCCGCGACCGGGCTGCCGTTCAGACCTCGCGAACCACCCGCCTTTCCCGCTCCGGACGCCGCCTTGACCGATCCAGATACCGCTGCCAGGCCTGCGCCGAACGAAAACCTCCTGCTGATCAACGCCTATACGACGCACCCGCAGTCGCCGCTGCTGATGGTCACGCGACGGATTTCCGACAGCGGCTGCAACCTCGTCGACACCCGCCTGTCCACCGTTGGCCGCGACGTCTCGGTGACCGCGCTGGCCACCGGCTCGTGGGACGCGGTCGCCAAGCTTGAGGCGATGCTGACCCGACTGGAGCGCGAGGAAGGCCTCAAGCTGGTCTGGTACCGCACCGGCCCCAAGCCGATCCAGTCCAACCTGCTACCGTACATCGTCGAGGTGGTGGCGTCGGATAAGCCCGGCATCCTGTTCCAGCTGGCCGATTTCTTCGACCGCCAGGGCATCACCATCGAGAGCTTGCACTGTTCGCGCTACCGCGCCATGCAGACCGGCGCCGACATGTTCTCCGCGCAGATCACCATCGGCGTGCCGGCCGACATGCACATCGCCGCATTGCGCGACGACTTCCTCGAGTTCTGCGACCACCTCAATCTCGACGCGATCATGGATCCGATGAAGTTCTGATGGTCGACTCCCGCGAACTCAACGTCGGCGATCTGGTACCGACACCGCTGCCGCTGGCATTGTCC
>JBOHYD010000210.1:0-5472 GCA_050737635.1 Luteimonas sp.
ACCTTGGCAGTGTAGTTGGCCAGTTGCAAGCAGGCCTGCCTCGTCTGGCCGCCAACACCGCAGGATTGCGCAGCCTCACCGCATGGCCTTGGATTGTTAGTCTCAACTTGAACGCTATTTAGAATAAGCCAACGCGCTGTCGGGTCGGCAACGTTCATCCGTGGCCGCGCAAGGTGTGGGCCGTGCGGTAACCAAGCGTTAGCCGTGCGGCATCCGCCGACCGGGCATCCGCCTCCGCCGTACTCCCTCCCACGACACACCGAGACTTTTCGCATGAGCATGACACGCAAGCCGCTCGTCGGCCTGATCGCCATTGGCGCCGCGCTGGTGATGCCGATGGCAGTCGCCCAGACCGCAGCGCCCACCGCCAGCGCGCAGGCCGGTGCGACGCCGTCCGATACCGCAACCTCGCCTGCCGCCACGGCACCGGCCGCGCCGCCCAAGCAGGTCACCTGGGCGGATCTCGATACCGACAAGGACGGCAACCTATCGAAACCCGAGGTCGCCACGGTGCCGGCGCTGAGCCAGGTGTTCGACCAGGCCGACGCCGACAAGAACGGCAAGCTCACCGCCGACGAATACAAGACCTTCGCCGCCGCCAATGCCGGCGGCGGCAACGCCGGTCAGGGCGGCTGAGTCACGCGGCGGCAACACAGCCGATGCAGGTGCACCGGCGGCCTTCGCGCCGCCTTTTTTCTGCGCGGCATCCGCTGCCGCGCACAGCGGCGACAACTGGCAGCGTGATTGGCGAACCGGCGCATCGCGGTTGACGCAGCGATGCGTGAGCGGCGGCCGACGGGCCCGCCACGCATCGCTGCCGCGTCCCGGCATGCGCGTACGATGGGGCTCCGCCAAACCGAGACCGCAACCGATGACCGCGCGCCTGCGCACCGTGTCCGCCAGCGGCATATCGTCGCGCCGTCCTCGACTGAGGCGTGTTGCGCGCCTGCGCTGGGCATGCACCGTCATGATCGCTGCGTTGCTCGCCGGTCTGGCCGGCTGCGAACGCGCGCCGCCAAAGCCGACCGTGCCGCTGCCCGCACTCGACGCCGGCAACGGCCGCATCGAATGGCGCGGCGTGCTGCCGTGCGCAGATTGCGACGGTATCCAGACCAGCTTGCAGCTGCAGCGCACCGGCACGCAGCGCGGCTATCGACTGATCGAAATCTTCGTCGACGGCAACACCGGCGCGCGCTTCGTCGACAGCGGCCATTGGCTGCGCGAGGGCGACCTGATCCGCACCGTCGCCAACGACGGCAGCCCGCGCGTCTACGGCCTGAACGCCGATGGCGCGCTGCAGCCGCGCGACGCGCGCGGGCGCGCGTTTGCGCAGCACGACGATGCGCTGCTGACGCAGATGGGTGCGCAATGAGCGCGGCGCGTGCGTGGCAGCGCGCGGTGTCGGTCGGCGCGCTCGTGTTTGCCAGCCTTGCCAGTGCCGCGATGCCTGCACAGGACACCGGCGCGGTGCGTTCGGCCGCAACCGCAACGCCGACCACGCCCGCTGCGCAGACTGCTGCGCCAGAGGCCGCCGCCGAGGTCTGGAGCCCACTCACCGGCGATGCATGGATCGACCGCCAACTCGCCGACATCAACGTCTACGGCAACCGCTACCGCAGCGCGTTTGTCGACGAGGTGGTGCGCTACCACGCCGCGCCGCGCGCGCTGGTCGCCGAACTGCTCGCCAGCCGCGGATGGCTGCCCGGCGACGCCTACTACGCCTGCGCACTGGCGCAGATCATCGGCCGGCCGTGCCGCGCGGTGGCCGCACTGCGCGAGCGTGCGTCTGCCGACGGCTGGGAGGCGATCATTGCCGCCGCCGGTGTCACCGACCACAACGATGTCGACACGCGCATGAAACAGGCGATCGCCACCAGCTACCGGCACTGGGCGCGGCCACTGGCAAAACCGGGCACGACCTCGCCAGCACGCAACAAGCACCGCGCGCTGCCGTAAGCTACGGTCACGATGCTGCCCTCGCTGCTCCGCCTGCTGCTGAACGCGAGTAAGTCTGCCCCGGCGCGTTCTGCGCAGCTTGCGTAAGACTATGTCCGCCCGCTGCGCGGCGGCAGGTAGCTGTGCATCGGCAAGGTTCGCGGGGCATCACCGCCACGCGGCCCGATGGTCCTTTCGGAGTTGATCATGTCCATACGATTCACTGGCGGTGCTTGCGGCGTGCCGCAGGCGGACTCGCGCCGCCGCTTCATGCAAGGCCTCGCCGCCGGCGGAGCGATCGCCGGCCTCGGCCTGTGGCCGCGCAGCGGCTGGTCGCAGTCCGCCGCGGGCGCAGCGCAGGCGCTGTCCGGCAACGTCTTCGACCTGACGATCGGTGAGCTGGCGGTCGATTTCACCGGCGCGCGCCGCCGCGCGACCGTGGTCAACGGCCGCCTGCCCGCACCGGTCCTGCATTGGCGCGAGGGCGACGCCGTCACCCTGCGCGTGACCAACACGCTGCGCAGTTCCAGCTCAATCCACTGGCACGGCATCCTGCTGCCGTACCAGATGGATGGCGTGCCCGGCTTCGGCTTCGACGGCATCGCGCCCGGCGAGACCTTCACCTATCGCTTCGACGTCAAGCAAAGCGGCACCTACTGGTACCACAGCCATACACGCTTTCAGGAGCAGACCGGGCTGTACGGCGCGATCGTCGTCGCGCCGCGCGGCGGCGAGCGCTTCCCCACCCAGCGCGATCACGTCGTGCTGCTGTCGGACTGGTCGGACGAAAACCCCGAAGCGCTGTTCGCCAACCTCAAGAAGATGAGCGACTACTACAACTTCAACGAGCCGACCGCCGCTTTGTTCGCGCGCGATGCGTTGAAGATGGGTTTCCAGCAAGCGCTCGCCAAGCGGCAGATGTGGAGCCGGATGCGGATGAGCCCGACCGACCTTGCCGACATCACCGCGCACACCTACACCTATCTGATGAATGGCGCGGCCTCCGCCGACAACTGGACCGGCGCGTTTGCGCGCGGCGAAAAAGTCCGCCTGCGCTTCATCAACGGCTCGGCGATGAGCATTTTCGACGTGCGCATCCCGGGCCTGAAGATGACCGTGGTCGCCGCCGACGGCCAGGACATCGAACCGGTCAGCGTCGACGAGTTCCGCATCGCGGTCGCGGAAACCTATGACGTGATCGTCACGCCGGACGACGACCGCGCGTACACGCTGTTTGCGCAGTCGATCGACCGCACCGGCGCGGTGCGCGGCACGCTCGCACCGCGCGCCGGCATGACCGCCGAGGTGCCGGCGATCGATGCGCCGCAATGGCTGACGATGACCGACATGATGGGCGCGATGGCGATGGGCGGCGGCATGGACCACGACATGGCCGCCATGACCGGCGCGCATGCGGAGCACGGCCACGCGACGCATGGCATGGATCATGGCGCGAGCGCGGATGCGCCGACCGGCGCCGTCGCGCACCACGCCAAGACCGAGTACGGTCCCAGTGTCGACATGCGTGTCGACACACCGCGCAGCAATCTCGACGATCCCGGCATCGGCCTGCGCGACAACGGCCGCAAGGTGCTCAGCTATGCCAACCTGCACACGATCGGCGGCGCGCTCGATCCGCGCGCACCGGCTCGCGACATCGAGTTGCACCTCACCGGCAACATGCAGCGCTATATGTGGTCGTTTGACGGCCAGAAGTTCAGCGACGCCAGACCGCTGCATTTCCGCATCGGCGAGCACCTGCGCATCGTGCTGGTCAACGACACGATGATGCCGCACCCGGTGCACCTGCACGGCATGTGGAGCGAGGTGGAGAACGCGGCCGGCGAGTTTCAAGTGCGCAAGCACACGGTGATGGTGCAGCCCGCGCAACGCATCAGCTACCGCGTCAGCGCCGACGCCCCAGGCAGCTGGGCCTACCACTGCCATCTGCTCTACCACATGGAAGCGGGCATGTTCCGCCAGGTGGTGGTGTCGTGAGATGCGCTCGCGAGAGGCACCCGGCCAATCGCGATCGCCGCCTCCCGCGCGCGTCGCTGCGCGGCGCGATCGTCGCGACGTGGGCGCTGCCCGCGTTGGCCATCGCGCAGATGGCGATGCCAGCGACACAGGTCCAGCACGCCGCGCATGCCGCAGCGCCGACGCCGCAGACCGTCGAGGCGGCTGAAAACACCGTCAAACAATCCGCGCAAGGCACGCTGTCGAACGACGCCGACGCGCCGACCATGGACCACCACGCGATGGAAGGCATGGACCACGCAGAGATGCCGGGCATGGACCACGGCACCGCCGCCGAAGATAGCGACGGCATGGCGGCCATGCCGATGGACATGGCGCGGATGATGGACGCGATGCAGGGCGGCGATGCACCGGCGGACGCGCGCGATCCCGACTACTCCGACGGCATCCACGCGCACCGCATGTCCGACGCCGACATGGCAACCATGGACATGCACGACGACGGCGTGCTCGGCAGCGTGCTGATCGACCAGCTCGAAACCTTCGACGGCGATCACGACAGCGGCCTGGCGATCGACGCGCAGGCCTGGATCGGCACCGACCTCGACAAACTGTGGCTCAAGCTCGACGGCGAACGCAGCCACGGCCACCTCGGCGCAACACGCGCCGAGGCATTGTGGAATCGCGCGGTTTCCATCTACTGGAACGTGCAAGCCGGGGTGCGCCATGATTTTGGCGACGGGCCGGGCCGCAACTGGGCAGCGATCGGCGTGCAGGGGCTGGCGCCGTATTGGTTCGACGTCGAGGCCACCGCCTACATCGGCGAGTCCGGACGCAGTGCACTGCGGCTCGACGCCGAATACGAACTGCGGCTCACGCAGCGGTTGATCCTGCAACCTGATGTCGAAATCACCCTGTACGGCAAAGACGATCCCGCGCGCGGCATCGGCGCGGGGCTGTCGGATATCGAAGCCGGCCTGCGCCTGCGCTACGAAGTTACCCGCAAGTTTGCGCCGTACATCGGCGTGGCGTGGTCGCGCGCGTTCGGCGCCACCGCCGACGCTGCGCGCGACACCGTCGGCGACGCCGACGACACCCAGCTTGTCGCTGGCATGCGTCTGTGGTTCTGAGCGGGAGAGACCGCCGAACGGCACCGAGCGGGGACAGAGCGACTTTTTGAGCTGCTGCCGGATCTTCGGTGCCGGCCCTCCACCGGATCCTGACCGGCCTCGGCATCGACAAGCGCCACGCCCGCAACGGCAGCGGCGGCAGAACCTACTCTCCGATCGACGCGCTGGGCAGCACCAGAGCCCTGATCACGCAACCTACCCGACGGAGAAACTGGCGCGACGGCCGCAAGACCCGACCGCGGAGGAAGCAGACGAATGGCCCTCACGCTGTGCAGCAGGTGAAGCATCCACACCTACCGTCATCCCGGCGCACGCCGGGACCCATCTCAATGGAGCAGGTGAACCTCCACACCTGCCGTCATCCCGGCGCACGCCGGGACCCATCTCAATGGAGCAGGTGAACCATCCACACCTGCCGTCATCCCGGCGC
>JBOHYD010000211.1:0-4996 GCA_050737635.1 Luteimonas sp.
TGACAGAGGGGACCGACGTGAACTGGATCGATTGAAGATCGTCCTGATCCAGAAAATATAGCGATTCAACACTTGTGCCGCCGACACCCGAGACCATCGCGCGTTGGTCTTGCGTGTTGATCGTCATCCCGGCGCAAGCCGGGACCCCGCGTTTGCGTTGCTGCCTCGATCCGCGGCACCAGCGCGAAGCGTTCGGCGTCTGCGAACAACGGTAACCGGTGGTATCGCCTCGCGCTAGGGTACCCGAGCACTGGGGGGAATTGGATCATGGCCGATCACCTCCCGCCATGGGCGCGATTCTCCGACCCCGCCCGGCACGATTGGTTCAGGCGCGGCCGCCCAACGCCCCCTCGGCCGTCGCGGCATGCCGCGATGTCCGGTGTGTCGAGGCGCTACGGCGTGCATCGTCGCGGTGCCTGCACTACATTGCCTGCCCTATATTGCCTATCGTCCCGCGCGCGCGTCGACGCGCGCCACCACCGGAGTTGCCTGATGCCACGCCTGCCCACCCACACGCTCGCCCTCGCGTTATTTGCCCTGCCCTGCGGCCTCGTCCACGCCCAGGACGCCGCACCGGCGCAGCGCCCCGAGGTCGCGGCGGCCGCCGTCAATCTCAAACAGCAGGTCATCGACCTGCGCCGCGACTTCCACCAGTACCCGGAGCTATCCAATCGCGAGCAGCGCACGGCGGCCAAGGTCGCCGAACACCTGCGCAAACTCGGTCTCAAGCCGACGGTCGGTATCGCCCACCACGGCGTGGTCGCGATCATCACCGGCAGCAAGCCGGGTCCGAAGATCGCGCTGCGCGCCGACATGGACGCGCTGCCGGTCACCGAGCAGACCGACTTGCCGTTCGCCTCGAAGGTGACCACCACCTTCAACGGTCAGGACACCGGGGTGATGCACGCCTGCGGCCACGACGCCCACACCGGCATTCTGCTCGGCGTCGCCGACGCGCTGGTCGCGATGCGCGATGACCTGCCCGGACAGGTAATGCTGATCTTCCAGCCGTCGGAGGAAGGCGCGCCCGGCGACGAGCAAGGCGGCGCGTCGCTGATGCTCAAGGAAGGCCTGTTCAAGGACTTCAAGCCCGAAGCCGTGTTCGGCCTGCACATGTTTTCGACGGTGCAGGCCGGGCAGATCGCGGTCAGAGGCGGACCGTTGATGGCCGCGTCTGACCGCTTCTCGATCAAGGTGACCGGTCGCCAGACCCACGGCTCCCGACCCTGGGGCGGCATCGATCCGATCGTTGCCAGCGCCGACCTGATCTCGACCGCGCAGACCATCGTCAGCCGCCGCGTCGACCTGTCCAAACAGCCGGCGGTAGTCACCTTCGGCGCGATCCACGGCGGCATCCGCTACAACATCATTCCCGATTCGGTAGAGATGGTCGGCACCATCCGCAGCTTCGATGCCGGCATGCGCGAGGGCATCTTCGCCGACCTCAAACGTATCTCCGAACACGTCGCCGCCGCCCACGGCGCGACCGCCGACGCCAAGGTCCCCGACGCCGAGGGCAATCCGGTCACCGTCAACGACCCCGCGCTGACCGCAAAGATGCTGCCGAGCCTGCAGGCCGTGGTCGGTGTCGACAATGTCTACGAACCGTCACTGCAGTTGGGTGCCGAGGACTTTGCGTATTACGCCAAGGAAGTGCCGGCGATGTTCTTCTTCGTCGGCGCGACGTCCCGAGGCATCGATCCGGTCACCGCGCCGACCAACCACTCGCCGAAGTTCCTGCTCGACGAATCCTCGCTCGACATCGGCCTGCGCGCGCTGCTGCAGGTGTCGCTGGATTATCTGCACGGCGCGGGTGCGACGGCGGGCTGACGCGCCTATCCGCCGTCCGCCGTGGGGCAGCCAGGGTCGCGACGGGGCTTTGGCGGTAATGCCCGTCGCGGCCCGGCCGCTCCCACAAAAGCCCTCCCCCGAAGACTGGTGTCTGCGGCCGCGGCCGCGATCTCGGTCGCGGCCGCTCCCGGCCACGCGCCGTAAACTGCGCGCATGAACACCCCGCAAGACTCCTCGCTCGACCGCGAGGTCGCTTATCCGCGGCGCTACGATGCGTCGCTGTTGTTGCCGATCGCACGCGCGCAGGGCCGCGACGCCCTCGGCATCGACGCCGCCTCATTGCCTTTCGTCGGCGCCGACCGCTGGCACGCCTACGAACTCGGCTGGCTCGACGCACGCGGCAAGCCGGTGGTGGCGACCGCGACGATCACCGTGCCGGCGACCTCGCCGCAGCTGATCGAATCGAAGTCGCTGAAGCTCTATCTCAACGCCTTCAACCGCGAGCGTTTCGACGACGCAGCGGTGGTGCGCGCGCGGATCACCGACGACTTGTCGCGTGCGGCCGGCATCGCGGTCGCGGTCGGCTTCGGACTGCCGGCGATCGAATCGCCTGACACCCACGGTGACGCCGCCAACCGCGCACACTCGCTCGACGCGCTCGACATCATTTGCAACGACTACGCCGCACCCGACCCGCGGCTGCTGTCCGCCGACATCGACGCCATCACCGACGAGACTCTGCACTCGGCGTTGCTCAAATCCAACTGCCCGGTCACCGGCCAGCCGGACTGGGCCAGCGTGCGCATCGCCTATCGCGGCGCGCGCATCGACCGCGCCGGCCTGCTGCGCTATCTGGTGTCGTTTCGCGAGCACGCCGAGTTTCACGAGCAGTGCGTCGAACGCATCTTCGTCGACGTGATGGCGCGCTGCGCGCCGCAATCGCTGTGCGTGGACGCGCGCTACACCCGACGCGGCGGCATCGACATCAATCCGTGGCGCATCACGCCTGGTACCGCACCGCCGCGCGCGGCGCGCGACCTGCGCCAGTAAGCCGCCGCTCGGGGTATGCAAACCGGTCACCGGGCTGTCGCCGGGTCGCCATGCCCCCTTCACTAGCCCCGTGGGACGCTTAGCTTCCACCCAGGCGACAGGAGGCCCCAATGACCACCCCGACCACGCCGAAGACCCCCGACGAGCTGTCGCTGGCCGCCAGCGCGACCACGCCGAAGGCCGATTTTTCCAATGTGCACGGCGGTGCCAGCAGCACCGAGACCGAGATCAAGCAGGCCGATTTCAGCAACGTGCAATCCGGTGCCAGCAGCACCGAAGCCGAGATCGGCGAGCGGACCTACACCGTGCAGAAGGGCGACACCCTGTCGCACATCGCCATGGCCTACTACCACAAGGCGAGCGCGTGGAAACCGATCTTCGAGGCCAACCGCGACCAACTCGACGATCCCGACCGCATCAAGCCCGGCCAGGTGCTGCGCATCCCGCCGATGGACACCCCAGCCGACTGACGTCCTGCCCCCAGCGCACGCGCTGCACTGCGTTACGCCTTTCCCGCACGGTCACCCACCACGGAGAATTACGATGACACGCAAGACGCTCAACATCGCGATCGCGACCGCCCTGCTCGGCTCGCTGGCCCTGGTCGGCTGCAAGCGGGAGCCCGAAGAAGCCGCAGTGCCGGCGCCGGCACCGGCCGACACCAGCGCGGCACCGGCACCGATGGAGCCGGCACCGGCACCGATGGCGGCGACCGCGTCGGTCAGCGCCGTCGATCTCGGCAATGCGATCGGCAGCGACATGAAGGTCACCGCGGCATCGACGACTTTCACGCCCAAGGACACTATCTATGCCTCGGTGACGACCGCGAGCAGCGATCCCGCCGCCGCCGTGCCCGGCAAGCTCGCCGCGCGCTGGACCTTCCAGGACGGCCAGGTAGTCAACGAGGAGTCGCGCGACTACAGCTTCGCCGGACCCGGCGTGACCGAGTTCCACATCAGCAAGCCCGACGGCTGGCCGGTCGGCAAGTACAAGCTCGATATCTCGCTCGATGGCGCCTCGGTGCAGAGCAGGGACTTCGAGGTCAAGTAATCAAGCAAGCGATAATCAAGCAAGCGATCACCGTTTTCCGCGGCCATCGTCTGCCGGCATGCGGCGACGGCACAAAAAACGCAGCG
The DNA here is from genome assembly GCA_050737635.1 of Luteimonas sp. Lineage (GTDB taxonomy): Bacteria > Pseudomonadota > Gammaproteobacteria > Xanthomonadales > Xanthomonadaceae > Luteimonas. Next base: position 3,978 of record JBOHYD010000211.1, read on the forward strand.
CAAGCCGCGTTTTTTGTTGGTGCCTTGCCGTCGACGATATTGCGCCGCAGCGCACCAGACACGCGCGGTGTGATGCGGCTCGTCATCCCGGCGCAGGCCGGGACCCAACTCGACGCTGTCGCGCGCATCGACGATCCCCGGTTCGGCGGCGTGGGTCCCGGCCTGCGCCGGGGTGACTCAACCTGGATGCGGGCGCGACTTGGATGCGGGCGCGCGGCGCAACCTTGGCCCGCCCGGCGCAAACCGCGACAATGGCGACACCGAACGCGTCCTATCCAGCGCGCACGCCGTTGCGCGCGCCCAACCGGAGTCCCCGATGTCCGAACACACGCTCACCCCGCCCGCGGCTGGTGAAAAAATCACCAAGTCCGCGCAGGGCCTCAACGTCCCCAATCGCCCGATCGTGCCCTTCATCGAAGGCGACGGCATCGGCCCGGACATCTGGCGAGCCAGTGTGCGCGTGCTCGACGCCGCGGTCGCCAAAGCTTACGGCGGCAACAAGCAGATCGCATGGATGGAAGTGCTCGCCGGCGAAAAAGCCTTCGACGCCACCGGCAACTGGCTGCCCGACGCCACCGTCAGCGCCTGCCGCGACTATCTGGTCAGCATCAAGGGCCCGCTGACCACGCCGATCGGCGGCGGCATCCGCTCGCTCAACGTCGCCCTCCGGCAGAAGCTCGACCTCTACACCTGCCTCCGCCCCATCCGCTACTTCAAGGGTGTGCCCTCGCCGGTGAAGCACCCCGAACTCGTGGACATGGTCATCTTCCGCGAGAACACGGAGGACATCTACGCCGGCATCGAATGGGCCTCCGGCACGCCCGAAGCGAAAAAAGTCATCGCCTTCCTGCAAGACGCGATGGGCGTGACGAACATCCGCTTTCCCGCGACCAGCGGCATCGGCATCAAGCCCGTGAGCAGCGAGGGAACCAAGCGCCTCGTCCGCGCCGCCTTGAACTACGCGATCGCCAACCGCCGCAAGAGCGTCACCCTGGTCCACAAGGGCAACATCATGAAGT
>JBOHYD010000212.1:0-3895 GCA_050737635.1 Luteimonas sp.
CCACACCACCACCGCCACATCTAAAGACACCATCACTACCGCCACCGCCACCGCCACCGCCACCTGATGACGTCGGCGGGAGAAATGCTTCGTTATTATCGCCGGGGCCACAACTGGATACGCAACCATATTGAATAGTCGAATAATTAGTGTACTTTTTGTACACTCCATTACTGCCGTCACTGCCATTCACTTGAACTGTCTGACCAATCTTCCAGCCATTACCAAGCTCGAAACCACCATTAAAATCCCGCAAAGCGTTTAACGTGTTATCCGTGTTGCCACCAGCGCTATTGCCGCATGCGCTACAGCCTATCGTGTAGTTTGCTCCCATAGCCGTCGCACAAGTGAGAAGCATTACAAAACCTAATAGTATTCGTTTCACTTGGACTCCTTCCTTAGATAAATTAACTGGTTGTGCGGCGCATTGGGATCAACCGGGAAGATGTTCACAAAGCCATGCCCATATTGTTTTACATACGAAAGCTGAAGCAGCTGGTACTGCTCCAAAGCCAGCACTTCTGCTTCGGTAACTTGACGGGGTGTCAAATGCTTTGACTGCTTCTCTACCCCGAATACCCCATCAGGGTCGCCTCGCAGAGTTGCGATTCGAGCCCATGCATACGCCTCAATTCGATTACCTTCAACTTCTTGACCTTGCTTCTTTTTAAGCATCATGGCGTCCGAGTCTGGATCAGACAGCATTGCAGCTTGGCTAATCGCTGCAACCGAACCCTGCTCAGCTGACTTCTGCAGCCACTCAATCGCAGCATTACGATCAGAATAATTTTCCCAAGCCTGTTCGCCCAACCTCTGCGACGCGAACATGTCACCAGCCTTTGATTTAGCAATAAGTTCGCCGCCACGTAATTTATTATAGCTCGCAGGCCTTATAAATCCTGCCTTCCTCTGCCAGGCCTCATAGTCGCTAACAGTCTCAGGAGAAACGCTAGCTACATGAATATTATGTCTGGCTACAAAATTACCCGCTGAATCCACTCGATTGTTTTTGGTGTCACGCCCGCTCAAGCCTGCATCTGTCACTGTATCTGCTGACTGCTTGCAAGCAAGCAACGCTACTGCAAACGCAATAAGGGCAGCCGCTCTATGATTTCTCACACCTCAACTCCATTGCGTGCTTTAGCCTCAGCAGCATCAACGTTAATTGCACTTACACTTTCCTTACTCAGTCCTTTATAAATAAAGTCACTAAGCCAAGCAAGCAAGCAATGCAATGCAAAAAAACAAAATGAATCTTCTTCATCAGAAGAGATATTAAATTACCAAGATGCCTTGCGCAAGCCCGGCACGTCGCCGCGCATGGTGGCTTCGCGCAGCTTGTTGCGGCCGAGGCCGAACTTGCTGTAGACCGCACGCGGACGACCGGTCAGCACGCAACGCGTGGTCTGGCGGGCGGCCGACGAATCGCGCGGCAGCTTCTGCAGCCTAGTCGCGGCGTCCATCTTTTCCTCATAGCTCGCCGTCTGGCTGCTGACGATCGTCTTCAGCGCGTCGCGCTTGACCGCGAACTTCTTCGCCAGCTTGGTCCGCTTGACCTCGCGGTTGATCATCGATGTCTTTGCCATGTACTTTTCCTCGGGCCTTTGAGTCGGCGCGATCAATTGCGGAACGGAAAGCGGAAGGCTTCGAGCAGCGCCTTGGCTTCGTCGTTGGTCTTCGCGGTGGTGGTGATCGCGATATCCATGCCGCGGATCGCATCGACCTGGTCGTAATCGATCTCGGGGAAGATGATCTGTTCCTTGATGCCCATGTTGTAGTTGCCACGGCCATCGAAAGAACGCGCCGATACGCCTCGGAAGTCGCGCACCCGCGGCAGCGACACGTTCACCAGGCGATCGAGAAACTCGAACATCCTGGCGCGGCGCAGCGTGACCTTGCAGCCAATCGGCCAGCCGTCGCGGATCTTGAACGAGGCCACCGAGACGCGCGACTTGGTGACCTGCGGCTTCTGACCGCAGATTTTCGCCATATCCGCGACCGCGTTCTCGAGCACCTTCTTGTTGGTGGCCGCCTCGCCCACGCCCATATTGAGCGTGATCTTGGTCAGGCGCGGCACCTGCATCGGATTGGTGTAGCCGAACTTTTCCATCAGCTTCGGCACCACTTCGTCCTTGTAAAACTTTTCCAGACGTGTCGTCATTTCAGCATTCCTCGAACATCAGGCGCACCTGAGCACACATGACTTAGATGGCCTCTCCACTCGAGCGGAACACGCGCAGCCGGCGTCCATCCTCGAGCACCTTGGTACCGACGCGCTCGCCCTTGCCGGAGGCAGGGTTGAACAGCATCACGTTTGACGCATCGATCGGCGCTTCGCGCTCGATCACGCCGCCGGGCTGGTTGGCCTGCGGGTTCGGCTTGGTGTGGCGCTTGATGACGTTGATGTTCGACACGACGACCTTGCCGTCGAGCACGCGCACCACGTCGCCCTGCTTGCCCTTGTCCTTGCCGGCGGTGACGATCACGCGGTCACCTTTCTTGATTCTGTTCATGGCAGCTTCTCAAATTGAGATAATAACCCGATCGCCTTGCACGAAGCGCAATATCAACATGGATTCCGGCTTTCGCCGGAATGAGGCGGATTGCGCTGTACCGACTCCCTATTCCCGATTCTCGATTCACAGCACCTCTGGCGCGAGCGAAACGATCTTCATGAACTTCTCGGAGCGCAGCTCGCGGGTCACTGGCCCGAAGATGCGCGTGCCGATCGGCTCGTGCTTGTTGTTGAGCAGCACCGCGGCGTTGCCGTCGAAGCGGATCAGCGAACCGTCCGGGCGGCGAACGCCCTTGCGGGTACGCACGACCACGGCGTCGTAGACCTCACCCTTCTTGACCTTGCCGCGTGGAATTGCATCCTTGATCGACACCTTGATAATGTCGCCGATGTGCGCATAACGGCGCTTGGAGCCACCGAGCACCTTGATGCACATCACTTCCTTGGCACCGGAATTGTCGGCCACGTCGAGGTGGCTCTGCATCTGGATCATGGTTCGCCCCTCCTCTTATTCGACAGCGCGGGCGACGATTTCGACGACGCGCCAGTTCTTGGTTTTCGACATCGGCGCAATTTCCGCCACGCGCACCGTGTCGCCTTCGTTGCAGGCGTTGTCGGCGTCGTGGGCGTGCAGCTTGGTCGAGCGGCGAATGTACTTGCCGTACAGCGCGTGCTTGACCTGACGCTCGACGAGCACCGTGACCGTCTTGTCCATCTTGTTGCTGACCACGCGGCCCTGGACCGTGTGCTGTTGTTTATCGGTGTTCATGGTCATTGTCCTTTTGCCTCGCCCGACGGCGACTGGCTGAGCAGGCTGTTGACGCGCGCGATCTCGCGGCGCACGCGGCGCACGTCATGGGTCTTGGCGAGCTGGCCGGTGGCCTTCTGCATGCGCAGCGAAAACTGCTCTTTGTGCAGATCGACAAGGTGGGCCTGCAACTCATTGGCCGACTTTGCCCGAAGTTGTTTGAGTTCCATCAGCGCACCGTCCGGGTCACGAAAGTGGTAGTGACCGAAAGCTTGGCGGCAGCCAGACGGAAAGCCTCGCGCGCGGTCGCCTCATCGACGCCCTCGATTTCGTAGATCATGCGGCCGGGTTGGATCTGCGCGACCCAGAACTCGACGTTGCCCTTGCCGGAGCCCATGCGGACCTCGATCGGCTTCTTGGTGATCGGCTTGTCGGGAAACACACGGATCCACATCTTGCCGCCGCGCTTGACGTAGCGACTGATTGAACGGCGCGCGGCCTCGATCTGCCGCGAGGTCAGCTGGCCGGTCATTGTCGCCTTCAGGCCGTACTCGCCAAAGCTGACGGCGTTGCCACACCACGCCAGACCGTCATTGCGACCTTTGTGCTGCTTGCGGTATTTGGTTCGCTTG
>JBOHYD010000213.1:0-3706 GCA_050737635.1 Luteimonas sp.
CTGAGGCAAACTACTATCGGCAACTCGCCAGTCACGCCGTCCCAAGGGCTGCATGACTTAAACCAAACAGCCTCCACGAAATCCGGGGCGGTTCAAAGATGGATTTTAAACAGGCTCTCAGCGGCCGCCTTTCTTTTTGTCCTTGGGTAGGTTGCCGAACTTGCGCATCTCTTGCGCGAGTTCCTTGTCCTGCTCGGGGAAGTAGTCGCCGTCCCATTTGCTGAGCGCGTCATTGTCGAAATACAGCGTCAGCGTCTTGATTTCGGCGTCGCCGATGCGGCCTGTGCGCTGCGTGGCGGTGTAGTCCCAGCGTTGGTGGTGGAACGGATCGGCGATCGACGGCGAGCCGAGCAGGGTCACGACCTGTTGCTTGCTCATGCCGGCGGCGAGCTGGTCGACGGCGGATTTGTCGAGCAAGTTGCCTTGGTAGATCGGCTGCTTGTAGAGGATGCCGCAACCGGCGGTGGCAAGAGCGACGAGAGCGATCATCAGGAGCTTATGCATGGGGTGCGCGGTCAGTTGAGTTTCGGCGCGATGATACACTCCGCCCCCTCGCCGCGACCCTTACGCAGGCTGCTGGCGCTAAACAGCCAGTGAACGGAGATAGTATGGAATCGCAAGACTTGCGCAAGGCCGGACTCAAGGTCACGCATCCGCGGATGCGCATCCTCGAATTGCTCGAACAGAAGAGCTCCCGCCACCACATGACCGCCGAGGACATCTATCGCCAGCTGCTCGACAGCGGCGACGAGATCGGCCTGGCGACGGTGTACCGCGTGCTCACTCAGTTCGAGGCCGCGGGTCTGGTGCTCAAGCACAACTTCGAAGGCGGCACGGCTGTCTACGAGTTCGATCGCGGCGGCCACCACGATCACATGGTCGACATCGACAGCGGCAAGATCATCGAGTTCGAAAGTATGGAAATCGAAAAGCTGCAGCGCGAGATCGCCGAGAAGCACGGCTATATTCTCGAAGAACATTCGCTGGTGCTGTACGTGCGCAGGAAACGCTGAGCGAGGAGTGAGTGCAGAGGAACGAGGAACGAGTGTGGTAGAGCGAGGAGTGAGAAACGAGTAACAGCCTTGATTGCTTGCAAACCCGCATCGCCCCAGCCGTCGTCAGCTACCAGTAGAGCATCGAGCGCTCAGTGCCCACCAATCGTTCCTCGCCCCTCGCGCTACCACACTCGTTTCTCACTCCTCGCTCCATCACACTCACTCCTCGCTCTTAGTCACCCTGCCGCTTCCCGTAGCAACCGCCTTGCCGCCGCGCGCGCTTCGCTGCTGACTTCGACGCCGCCGAGCATGCGCGCGAGCTCTTCCTGGCGCTGCTGGCCGTCGAGCAGCTGCACCGCACTCTGGGTGACGCCGGCGCTGGTGGATTTGCTGACCCGGTAGTGCGCATGGCCTTGCGCTGCGACCTGCGGCAAATGGGTCACGCACAGCACCTGGCGTTGTTCGCCGAGCGTGCGCAGTTTCTGGCCGACGATCGTAGCGATCGCGCCGCCGATGCCGGAGTCGACCTCGTCGAACACCATCGTCGGCACCGCATCAGCGCCGAGCGCGGCGACCTCGATCGCCAGCGAGATGCGCGACAGTTCGCCGCCCGAGGCGACCTTGCGCAACGCGCGCGGCGGCTGGCCGGCGTTGGCGGACACCAGAAATTCGACGCGCTCCGCGCCATTCGGATCGGGGCGGTCGCCGTCGATCGGTTCGATCGCGATCTCGAAGCGGCCGCCGCCCATGCCGAGGCCGTCGATCAATGCCGTGGTCGTCTTCGACAAGGTCTTTGCGCTCGCCGCTCGTGCCGTGCTTAACGACATTGCCGCCGAGCGCCATGCCGCCGAGGCCGCCGCGATCTCCGCGCCGAGCGCCTGCAGTCGCTCGTCGGCGTTGCGCAGGGCTTCGAGTTCGCTAGCCATCGCATCGCGGTGTGCGGCCAGCGTCTCCGGGGCGACGCGGTGCTTGCGGGCGAGTTCATGCAGGCGCGACAGCGCCGCTTCGAGCGCTTCGAACTGTGCGGGATCGATCTCCAGATCGGCGCGGATGCGCTCAAGTAGGGATGCGGCCTCGTCGATCTGGATCGCGGCGGCGTCGAGCATCGCGTCGACCTCGCCGAGCCGCGGCTCGTCATCGCGCACGCGTGCCAGTTCGCCGCGCAGCTGATGCAGCTGGCGGGGCAGGGCATTGCCGTCGTCGCCGAGCCGGTCCAGCGCGCCGTCGCAGGCGGCGATCAGTTCGGCAGCGTGCGCCTGTCGGCGATGCGCGGTGTCGATCTCGGCAATCGCCGCGGGCGACAGCGATTCGCGTTCGAGCTCGCCGAGCTGGTGCGCGAGCCAGTCGATGCGTTCGGACACGTCGCCGGTCTTCGACAGCGCATCGCGCTCGCGCAGCAGTCGCGACCAGCGCTCGGAGGTGTCGCGCACGGCGGCGAGTAAAGCCTCGTGGCCGCCGAAGGCGTCGAGCAACGCGAGTTGGCTGGGCTTGGATAACAGCGCTTGGTGCTCGTGCTGGCCGTGGATCTCGACCAGCCGGCCGGCGAGTTCGCCGAGTTGGGTCAGCGTGGCCGGGCGCGCGTTGATCCACGCGCGCGAACCGCCGTCGGCGCGCAGGGTGCGGCGCAGCTGGCATTGCGCGCCGTCGTCGAGCTCCTGCTCGCGCAGCCACGCCAGTGCGTCGGCAGTGTCGACGAGATCGAACTCGGCGTGCAGTTCGGCGCGCTCGGTGCCGTGGCGGACCATGCCGCTGTCGGCGCGCTGGCCGGACAAAAAACCGAGCGCGTCGACCAGCAGCGACTTGCCGGCGCCGGTTTCGCCGGAGACCACGGTCAGACCGCGGCCGAAGTCGAGTTCGGTGGCGGCGACCACGGCGAAATCACGGATGGCGAGACGGGTCAGCATGGGCGCGTAGTGTGACCTGAGGCCGCGCGGCCTGCCATGCGCGCGACGCGCGATCTGCGACAGGGCTTGCGAGCGGCACGCTGTCGGCTTATACGAGTCAGCAATGGCACGCCCGACCGACCGCACCGACCACGAGCTCGATCCACGCGCGCGCAAGCTGCTGCGCACGCTGATCGCACGGCACATCCGCGACGGCGAACCGGTAGGGTCGCAGACCCTGCTGCGCCATGCCGGCCTCGACGTCAGCGCCGCGACGATCCGCAGCATTCTGTCCGACCTTGAGGACATCGGCCTGCTGTCGGCCCCGCACACCTCGGCCGGACGCGTGCCGACGCCGCAGGGTTACCGGGTGTTCGTCGACTCGTTGTTGCAGCTGCGGCCGTTGCCCGAGGGCGAGGTCAGTCGCTTGCGACGCGAGCTGCCGGCCGGCGGCGGCACCCAGGCGCTGCTCGGCAGCGCGTCGGAGCTGGTGTCGGCGATGACCCATTTTGTCGGCGTGGTCAGCGTGCCGCGGCGCGGTCAGTTCGCGTTCCGGCACATCGATTTCGTCGCGCTCGACGCTAACCGGGTGATGGCGATCGTGGTGTTTGCCGACAATGACGTGCAGAACCGTATCGTGCATACGCGGCGCAGCTACGACGCCGGCGAGCTCGAACGCGCCGCCAACTACCTGAATGCCAATTTCGCCGGCCGCAGCATCGGCGACATCCGCGCGACCCTGCTGCGCGACATGCAGGCCGAGCGCAGCGAGATGGAGACAGTGCTGTCGCAGACCGTCGATCTCGCCGAGCAGGCACTGCTCGGCGA
>JBOHYD010000214.1:0-3821 GCA_050737635.1 Luteimonas sp.
CCAGAACACCACGCGTGGCGCTACGCGGGTTTCGATCGTGCTGACCAACAACTCCAGTGCAGCCCAGAGCATCGGCTGCACATTGGTCAACGGATTTCAGGCAGGAACGAATCTGCAGGCGACCTACACGCCGAAGACCGTGAGCATTGCGGCGGGCCAGAGCGGAACGATCGCGTGGGTGCCCAGTGAGCTTAGCGGTGCACCGGCGCGGATTCTTCTGCCGGCAGCGATCTGCCTGCTTCCGGTCAGCAGCACCTTGCAGTACACCGGCAAGGAATACGCCGAAGACGTTGGCAGCTAATTACGACCGCCCCTTCCCAGATGTTTTCATGCAGCGAAGGGCGAAAAGCCCGTTGGTTCGCTTCCGACCCGATGGCCGGTAAACGCCATGTGGGCACATCCAATCGAGGACATCATGGCTAACCATTTTTCCAATCGGAATTGCTGCACGGCGATTGTCTTGTTGTCGCTCGCGCTGCCGATAGTGTCAGCATCGGCGGCGATAGACACGCCGCGTTACGACTACCAGGGCGCGGGAGGTGTTTGCCAGCCGACCGCAGCCCAGTTTGAGCGGGGGCTGCGCTCGCGCCCGCTGGGCCTTGCCAACGAGGGAACAACGACGGCCTTTGTCAGTTGCGCCCTGCAGGGCAACGATGTGGCGGCCGGGCGGTTGATTACGCAGGTGGATGTGGTGGTTGCCAACGGTACTCGGGGAACCGGCACCATCTCGTGCACGCTGGTCGCTCAAACCCAGGCCGGCATGGCCTTCTACTCGGCCAGGACGAGCACTCCGGCGCCAGGTCAAGCGGCACTTTTCACTTGGTTTCCGACGGATGCCGCGATCGATGGCGGCACCAAGATCGGTATCCCACGGCCTTCATTGCAGTGCAGCCTACCGCCGTCGGCGGTCCTGCAGTACACGGCGTTGTATTACCGCGAAGACATCAGTAACTGAAGGCCGCGAATCGCCGCCTTCCCGGTGGCGGAGGGTCGTGGCAAGTGTGCGGCCATCTGTGCGAACGAACTCACCGGATCAGAGACCGCCGACGATCACCACGTCGGCCGGCCGGCGCGCAAACAGACCGACGCAGACCACGCCCGGGATCCGGTCGAGGGTCTGTTCGAGCGCGAGGGGGTCGTCGATGCGCAGGCCGTGGACGTCGAGGATCCAGTTGCCATTGTCGGTCACGCTGCCTTCGCGCCACACCGGCTGACCGCCGGTCGAGGCGAGGATCGCGCGCGCGACGAGGCTGCGTGCCATCGGGATGACTTCGATCGGCAATGGAAATTTGCCGAGCACGTCGACGCGCTTGCCGGCGTCGATGATGCAGACGAAGCGCTCGCTGGCTTCGGCAATGATCTTTTCGCGCGTCAGCGCGCCGCCGCCGCCCTTGATCAGGCGCTGCTGCGGATCGCATTCGTCGGCACCGTCGACGTAGAGCGGCAGGGTGCCGGCCGTGTTGAGGTCGATCACCTCGATGCCGTGGCTACGCAGCCTGGCGGTGCTCTGCTCCGAACTGGACACCGCAGCTTTGATGCGCTGTCTGATCGCGCCGAGCGCGTCGATGAAGTACGCGACCGTCGAGCCGGTGCCGACGCCGACGATCATTCCGTCTTCGACGTGTTCGATGGCTTGTTGGGCAGCGAGGCGCTTGGCGTCGGTCATGGCAGTGCGATTCCGGTCAATGGTGATTCGGCTGGTCGATGCGTCATTCGAGCGACAGCAGCAGCGTCCACTGCGCGGCGCTGACCGGCAGCACCGACAGCCGCGAGCCCTTGCGGATCAGCGCGAAATCCTCGCCAAGCCGGTCGCCATGCGCGCGGATGGTTTCCAGCGACACGCCGCGGTCGAGCCTGCGCACGAACCCGACGTCGACGAGAAACCAGCGCGGCTCGGCCGGCGTCGCCTTGTCGTCGCGGTACTTCGACGTCTTGTCGAACTGGCTCGGATCGGGGTAGGCCTCGGTAACGACTTCGGCAATGCCGTAGATGCCGGGTACGTCGGTATTGGAGTGATAGAACAGCACCCCGTCGCCGATACGCATGGCGCGCATGAAATTGCGCGCCTGGTAGTTGCGCACGCCGGTCCACGGTTCGGTACGCACGCGCTGCAGGTCGTCGATCGAGAAATCGCCGGGTTCGGATTTCATCAGCCAGTGGCGTTTGCGCGCGGTCATGCGGAGTTCGGGTCCTGGTGAGGCTGGCCTTGTAGTAGCGCGGCATGCACAAACGTGTCGCGCTCGGTGCAGACCGCGTCGAGTGCGATATCCCACGGCTGCGCGACGATCGCATCCAGCTGCTGGATGGCATAGGCGGCACCAACTAGGAGCGCTGCAACGGTGCGTTCACGCCGGAACGCGAAGCTGCGATCGTACCAGCCGCCGCCCATGCCCAGACGGTGCCCGGCGGCATCGAACGCGACGACGGGTGCGATCACGCACGCCATCGCTTGGGCATCGAGCAAGGCATCGGGGGCGACGTCGGGTTCGGGGATGCCGTAGCGGTTCGACACCAGTGGCGCGCCGGGTCGCCACGGTGCGAAGCGCAGTCGCCCGTCGTCGTGCAGCACCGGAAGGCAATAGGTGAGCGTGTCGGCAAGCCGCAGCTGCCAGGCATGCAGTCCGACTTCGCCATCGACGGCCCAGTAACCGGCGACGTAACCGCGGCGAGGCATCGCTGGCAGGGCAAGAAGACGATCGGCGATGCGCTCGGCGGCGGCGATGCGCTCGGCGGCGGCGAGCGTGCGGCGGCGTTCGCGCATTTGTTTGCGCAGCGCGCTGACATCCGCTGTCATGCCAACCACGGCTTCATGCGGAGCGTTCTATGGCGATGGGGCCACGTCGCGGGGCGTGATGTCGCGCGAATCGCGCCGGTGCAGATGCTCGGCGAGCAAGAAAAGTGGTCCTCCGCCATGTCGATGCGCACCAAACGACCTTGAACCCGGGGTTCAAGTGGGAACGCTTGGAACCCATCGGGCTTCCCGCTGCGAGGCGGACTTGCACACCCGGTTTCCGCTGCATCCCCGTGGTCGTATTTAAGGGCCAAGGGTAATGTTTGAGCGCGCCGTCGTTCAGGGCAGAGGACGCCGACGCAGTATAGCGCGCACGATTGCCAATCGATTTCCGTTTGTCGGTCGATGTTCACGCGACGGATGCCGTGACGCGGTATGGCATCGCGACGCTGTCAGGTATCGAGCAGCGTATCGAGCTTGCGCTGCAGTTCGTCGAGCGTCTGCGTCAGTGCGCGCTGCTGGCGCTCGTTGTCGTTGCGCAGCTGCTGCAACTCGTGCGCAAGATTGAGCGCGGCGAGCACGGCGACGCGGTCGACGGCGGCCATGCGGTTGGTGCCGCGCACTTCACGCATCTTGCCGTCGAGCAGTTTGGCCGCCGCGATCAGGCTGTCGCGACCGTCAGGTTCGACGCCGACGACGTACTCGCGATCGAGCACGCGGATCGTGGCCGGCTGACTGGAAGACGTGCTCACGATGTCTCCCCGATCATCGAGAGCGGCTCATGTGTGCTGCTCCAACGATTTCAGCCGCGCGATCATCGCCTCGACGCGCGACCGCGCCTGCTCGTTCTTGGCGATCAGCTGCGCTCGCTCGCTGTTGATCTGGTCATGCTGCTGGCGCAGGAGGCGGTTGTCTTCCGACAGTTGCCGCAGGCGCGCGGCGAGTCTGTCGAAGCGCTCGCCCAGCAGTCGAAGTTGTTCGATGGCGTCGACAGTGTCCATGTCCGGCACGATAGGCAGCGGCAGAAGAGGGGTCAAGGCAGGGCGGTGATGGCGGCAGGGCAATCGGGTGAACAGCGCCTTCATGAAGT
>JBOHYD010000215.1:0-11720 GCA_050737635.1 Luteimonas sp.
GGCTGGCTGGCCTGTTCAACCGCACCACGCTTGAACTCAACACTGAACTTCCTTCGCTTCGACATGAACACTCCTCAGGGCCTCAATCGGCCTTCTCGTAAGTGTCCGTGATAACGGGGGTGAACCCCTTCTCGTAAGTGTCCGTGATAACGGGGGTGAACCCGGAAAAAGAAGTCAACCTCGACGGCATGAAGTCGAGCCGGGATCTGTCCACGTCGTTAGCGACGCTGTCCAGTTCAATTGGTGACACTGTCCAAAGCCATTGGCGATGCTGTCCAATTCAATTGGCACCGAGTGTCCAATTGACTGGCGTTTCGTAATTGGAGTGAGCGTGAGTACAAACTTTTAGTCAATCCCGTCCACGAACACTGCGAATTGCAGGTACTATTAAAGTGCCCTCGACTTTCCTGGGTGGGCAGCAGAAGCTTGACGTGTCCGGGAGTCCATCTCAGAAATTCCGCGACGTGAGCTGCCAAGCGCACGAGACGGAGGGTTCGAGATGGGGGAGTTTGAGAGCTTAAATCACACGAAATGAGGGTGCCTGCCCCAGGTGGTGCTTATCCCGAAGTGTCGTCGCTGGACACTGTACGCCGGCCGGTGGCGGAGAAGATAGAGAACTGGATCGAGGAAGGGCCGCTGATATCGAGGCAGGTACGTAGCTGCCACGAACCCCGCTGAAGTACTTCGGTGTCGCTGGTGCTAGGTTATGAGTACAATCCATCTAGCGTGTGTGCATACAGAGCGGAAGCGGAAACCAAGAGGTAGATGATCAGCGCTGGATCAGCTTCGGTTGTCCTGATTAGCGTTGAGCGTCAGCAGTAGTGTGGATAATTTCTACAAGCAATTGATGCTGCTGGAATTTTTTGGCACTTCCGCTCTGGCGCAACTTAATTCTGAAACCTACTGGGGCTGCTTCAAATGGAGCTTTCCACGCCATTTCTGGCAAACCAACTGACACTCAGCACTAATCAGATCGGTTGTTGAAATAGCCCATCACCTCAGATAGCGAACCCTAGGGAGCGCGCAGTGCCCCGCCAGCTGCTTCGAGCGGCTCACACTCCTTATAAAGCCTCGACTTTGTCGGAGAATACTTACTAAGAGCTTGTTTACTGTCTTTTGAGTGTTAGGGCTACGAAAGCCAAATAGATGAATCGCAAGCTGGTGCTGGGCTTGCGCTCACAACCTCTCCATCGTCGGCGGCATTTCTCCAGCCAGTTGTGAGGAGCGCCCGCCACTCAACGCTGTGGAACCGCCGCAATGAGGTGCAGTTCTCCAAACTTGTGAAAAACTTCTCTATTTTATAATCACGCACGTCACATTATCATTGATTCAGTTGCATTTCCAATGCCAATTTATGCTATATGTATGGATTGATTACCTACTGCAGCTGCTTGCTGCTTGGCACTGACGGATGAGCCGTATGCAATGAAGTCGATGGGTTTGGATATGCATTCACGGAACCAAGTGCTTGCAGTGTTGGCAAGACAGAACTAGCCAAGTATATTCTTGCAATTAAATATAGATAGACAAGAACTTGATGTCATCTTCTAAAGCCCGTCCACGGCCTTAAAAATCAGCCAGCAAGAGCGTAAAGTGCGGGAAGAACAGCATCTTCGCACGGATATTTTATGCACTCTTGGCGTCCTTTGCAGGCAGATTGATCGCTCGAATCAATATCTTGAACAGGCACTTAGGTGTCGTCGGATGATGCTTACGGCATATTACGCCCATGAAACAGGACTAAAGCTAATGCATGTGATGAAGTACGCCGATGCCTCCGCGGATTTTAGGCATGATAATTCAATGCCGCTCAACCGCGCCGCAGAAATAGCTGCAGACTTGATGGCTGATGTCATGCGATTTCGGCGCGTAGCCGGCCATCAAGGATCCTGCGTAACATTGCCCTGTAGTGCCTGCCTCGCTCCACACCTCACAAAAGTAATTTCCGCGATTACTCAAGGGAATCCGATCACGTTTGTATTACCGGCATTTCCTGGTAAGTCCCCTAATCCAGAGAAGGTTCTTGGGCCACTGCCTGATATGGCCGAGCGGCGTGCGCTCGAATTTCTTGACCACCTTTGCGATCGAGTTCAGCGACATCATTTACCAGGGGCTCGAGTGATCTTGTGTTCAGACGGCCGGGTATTTAGCGACGCTGTCGGCATGCGCGAAGAAGACGTCACCGCTTATCAGCATGAAATATCTCGGATGATAGAAGAGTTGCACCTCACTTCGGTGTCAACATTCAATCTCGATGATTTGTATGAAGGGTTAGATTTTTCTCAAATGCGTCGCGAGTTAATGGAGCGATACGGGAAACCGTTGAATATCCTCAAAGACATGATACGCCAAGGTGGAAAACCCTACAGCAGTCTAGAGAACGAGGAGGCGCACCGCATGTACTGCGGAATTACGCGATTCTTGGTAGAAGATGCGACCCGCTTTGGGCAAACGCAAAGTCGCACCGCGGTCCAAAAAGAATGCCGGAACCGCGCTCACGAAGTCATCCAAAGAAGCAATGCCTGGAGCGAATTGATTGCGAACCAGTTTCCAGAAGCCGTTCGGCTGTCCATTCATCCCCAATCATGTGGAGCCAAGAAAATCGGTATTCGCCTCGTAGGCGCCGAGAGCTGGATGACGCCGTGGCATAGCGTGGCTGTGGATTTGGGTGGGCGCTTCATCCTTCTCAAGCGTTCGCAAGCTGAAGCGCTTGGCGCGCAAATAGTATATTCTGCAGGACGCCCTAGCCATTACCATCTTACAGAAACACAATGCCTCGCTGGGTAAGTGGAAATTGATATGAAACTTAAAACAACCTGCCTAAATTCATTTGGTTTACTTGTTGAGCCAAAGCGCCCTAACGACGATATGCGTGACATTGACGTAGACCTGTTGCGCGAGCTCTTTTGGCGCGAACACCTGCTTGTACTCAGAGGGTTTCGAATGTTTGATGATCCAGAAGATTTTCCCGGCTATTGCGAACGTTGGGGCGAAATAAGCATATGGCCTTTTGGCAAGGTGCTGGAGCTCATTGAACGCGAAAACCCGGAAGATCATATTTTTGACAATAACTATGTTCCCTTGCACTGGGACGGGATGTATCGCCCTCAGGTTCCGGAATATCAGATATTCCACTGTGTTCAGGCACCCCTTGCCGGCCAAGGAGGACGTACTACATTTTCGAACACCGTTCTAGCGCTGGAACACGCTCCGACTCAGGCTCTTTCGCTTTGGAGCAAAGTCACAGGCAACTATCAGCGAAAGATGGAATTTTATGATAGTAAAACGGTGTCGCCTATTGTTACTTCTCATCCTCGAAGAGGCTTCTCCGTCATTCGTTACAATGAGCCTCCGGCCGAGCGAGACGGCAGCTTTGTAAACCCTCCCGCGCTCGAGTTTACTGGCGTAAGCAATGAGGAACTTGCGGAGTTTCATCGCAGTTTGCGGGAGGCGCTCTATGCCCCGACCAATTTCTATGCCCATGAGTGGCTCGAGGGAGATCTTGTCATTGCCAACAATTACACGCTCTTGCACGGCCGAGAGGGGTTCGTCTCGCAGGCACCGCGACATCTTCGGCGGATTCACGTACTCGGCAATCCACCGCTTGACAATCCTGCATTGGTCTCTCACAAATGAAACGGATCCAGTTTCTCAAGCTTGCTTGGGGCGCCATTAGGCCGGAGTTTGCCTGGCGTGATCAGCTATACGAACGCAGCTTTTCCGGTAATGGAGAACAGGCTCGCTTTGATGCGCTCAAATTGCCGACTCGACGTAATTTTATTCACAACCATGAAGCTACCTGATTAGTGCTGAGTGTCAGTTGGTTTGCCAGAAATGGCGTGGAAAGCTCCATTTGAAGCAGCCCCAGTAGGTTTCAGAATTGATTTGCGCCAGAGCGGAAGTGCCAAAAAATTCCAGCAGCATCAATTGCTTGTAGAAATTATCCACAGTACTGCTGACGCTCAGCGCTAATCAGGTGAAGCTATGATTCAGAGCTCTACGGATGATTACGATATCAGCGGGTGGTTGCGTGGCCCATGGCGCGAAGAAAATAGCGGAGTTCAATGATGTGCGGAATTACAGGGTGGGTCGACTTTAACAGCGACTTGACGCAAGAAACTCAGACTCTCGAAGCCATGGTCGAGACCATGAAACGCCGCGGACCGGATGGCAGCGGAACATGGACGGATGCTCATGTCGCGCTAGGGCACCGTCGACTCGCAGTTATTGATCTTGCGGGGGGTGCCCAACCGATGGAAAGCCCGGAACGATCAGGAAAGAATCTCCCCCGCGCCGTCATTACTTATAACGGAGAAGTCTATAATTTTCGTGAACTGCGCGAAGAGCTTAAAGCGCTGGGTCATCAATTTGCAACGAACAGCGATACCGAAGTCATACTTCGCGCCTACCTGCAATGGAACTTGGATTTCGTCCACAAGCTGAATGGCATCTACGCGTTTGGCATTTGGGACCAGGCTAGTGAGGAGCTTGTGCTTGTCCGGGATCGCCTCGGCGTCAAGCCGCTTTTCTATTATCCACTCACCGACGGCCTGCTTTTCGGATCAGAGCCAAAAGCTATCCTCGCGAACCCGCTCGCCCGCGCGCAGGTCTCGCGCGAGGAACTCTGCGATGTCCTGCTTTTTCTGCGCACGCCAGGAAGAGTTCCCTTTCAAGGCATGAGCGAGGTCAAACCTGGACACGTGCTGCGCATACGGCGAGGCGCGATTCGCGAAGAGCGCTACTGGAGCCTTGAGGCCCGAGCGCACACGGATGATTTAGCGACAACCGTGAACACGATTCGCAGTCTCTTGGAAGACATCGTCGCCCGTCAGATGATCTCAGACGTGCCGCTCTGTTCGCTGCTTTCCGGCGGCTTGGATTCGAGTGCCGTGGCGGCGCTCGCCCAGCGCACGCTTCGCGCCAACGGAGGATCAAATCTTTCCACCTTCGTGGTCGATTTTGTCGGACAAACAGAAACCTTCCAGGCTGATCCGGTCCGGCCATCGCCCGACACGCCCTACGCACGCGAGGTCGCCGATTCCATTCAGTCCGACCATCATTTGATTGTCTTGGATAAGGGACGCCTTTTGGACCCGACGACTCGCGAGGCGGTGCTTCGCGCTTGGGACCTGCCCTATAACTTCGGGGACCTGGATGTCTCTCTATACCTGCTCTTTGCCGCCATCCGGGAGCACGCGACGGTTGCGTTGTCCGGGGAGGCAGCCGATGAGCTCTTTGGCGGCTACCTGTGGTTTTCAGACGAGAACGCGATTCAAGCGGATACATTTCCTTGGCTCAAGTTAGGAGCGCATCGCGAACTGGACCCCAGTGCGCTCTTTCAAAAATCGTTCATCGACAAACTGCGCTTGAGCGAATACCAAAACGACCTCTACCAGGCAGCACTCTCGGAGGTTCCGCGCCTCGTAGGAGAGGACCCGCGAGAGCGCCGACTGCGCGAAATCAGTTATCTCACCCTGACTCGTTGGCTTCCGATCCTATTGGAAAAGAAGGATCGCATGAGCATGGCCGTCGGCCTCGAAGGTCGTGTTCCTTTCTGCGATCACCGGCTTGTCGAATACGTCTTCAATATTCCGTGGTCGATGAAGTCGTGCTTCGCGTTGGAGAAAGGGCTTTTGCGCGAAGCCGTCAAAGACATCCTGCCTGAATCGGTGGTTCGTCGGAAGAAGGCGGCTTACCCGAGCGTTCAAGACCCCGGTTATGATCGAGCGCTAGTCGCAACGCTTGGACGCATAATTGAGAACTCCGACTCCTCCCTGCATTCGCTCTTGTCTAAGGAAGGCGTCGATCGGCTAGTTGCTAAAACGCAACACCAAAGCCTTTCGGATTTAGAACGCATTCTCGTGGAATCGTCCGTGCGATTGGATGCGTGGATGACCATGTACAACGTCGAGATATTGGATTGGAGTAAGCATTCCACGATAGCGCCGGTGGCTTTAGAGCCCGTTTAAAATCTCTTCAGCAGTAGTGTAAGGAAAGCCAGATGGGTGAACAGCAAGCTGGTGTTGAGCTCACGCTCGCTGTTCTTCCACATAAGCGCCGAGACTTCTCCAGCCAACCGGAGGAGCGCTCCATGGCCCCGCGCTGCGGCAGCACAGCAAAGGCATGTAGTTCACTGCGCTTGGCAACCCCCGCTGTGGCAGCCAACATCTCGTTGACTGCCTCAAAAGGGCGCTTCGATATAGCCGCCATTCGCCAGGATGTTCCGCGCATGGATGGCTTAATGTGAACACGGCCTAATCTCCATTTAGACCACCACCCGCTCCGGCCACACCGTCTTTGCCAGCAGCTCGTCGTTCCAGTCGAAAGCGAGCGCGCCGTCGGTGATTAGCAGCGACACGAAGTTGTAGACGTTGCGCGCGTACATTTCGCTGGCGTGCAGCGCGCCGCTGCTGGCGAGGTCGCGCGGGCCGGCGATAGTGATGCCAGCGTCGGTGTCGTAGGTCTCGCCCGGACGAGTGAGCTCGCAGTTGCCGCCGGTTTCGGCGGCGAGATCGACGATCACGCTGCCGGGCTTCATGCCGGCAACCATCGCTGCGCTGATGATCTTCGGTGCCGGACGGCCGGGCACGGCGGCGGTGCAGACAATCACGTCGATGCCTTTCAGGTGTTCGCCAAGGCGCTGCTGCTGCTCGGCGCGCTCGGCGTCGGTGAGCTGGCGCGCGTAGCCGCCCTCGCCCGCCGCGCTGACGCCGAGGTCGAGGAACTTGCCACCGAGCGATTCGATCTGCTCGCGGGTTTCCGGGCGCACGTCGAAGCATTCGACCTGCGCACCAAGCCGCTTTGCCGTCGCCACGGCTTGCAGCCCGGCAACACCGGCGCCGACGATCAGCACCTTCGATGGCCGAATCGTGCCGGCGGCGGTGGTCAGCATCGGGAAGAACCGTGGCACCAGCTGCGCGCCGATCAGCACCGCCTTGTAGCCGGCCATGCCGGCCTGCGAGCTGAGTACGTCCATGGCTTGCGCGCGCGTGGTGCGCGGCAGCCGCTCAAGCGGGAAGGCGACGATGCCGCGTGCGGTGATTGCCTCACCGCGCGCGGCGTCGGCCTGCGGCTGCAGGGTGCCGACCAGCGCCGCGCCTGCGCGCAGCGAGGCGATCACCGCGGCCGGCGGCGGCTGCACGCACAGCACGATGTCGGCTTCGGTGAGTGCGCCGTCGATTCTCTCAAGGATGTCCGCACCGGCATCGGCATAGGCCTGATCCGGGAAGTGCGCGCCGCGACCGACATCGCGCTCGATGCGCACGCGCGCGCCCTGGGCGACGAGCTTCTTGCATGTTTCCGGGGTCACTGCGGCGCGGCGTTCGCCCGCGGCGGTCTCGCGTGCGATCACGATGTCGATGGTCATTGCCTGCTCCGCGTGGCTGTCGTGCACCATCGTAGCGAAACCCCTGCGGTGCCGCGATTGCCGATCCGCCGCGGCGGTTTGAACCCAGGGGTGATCGCGCGCGCGATGTGCCGGCCGTTGGCGGACGGTGCTGCGCGAATCGTGCGGCTGTCTTGCCGCTGTGTCGCGACGATGCTGCAGGCATCGCAGGGTTTGATGGCTCGGACACGCAGGCATGCGTGCGGCCCAATCGCCGTGTGGGTGCCGATCAGGACGCGGCGGCGATCATGTCGGATTGCCCCGACAACGGCTGGCTGAGGTGCTGCCACAGCTGTTTCATCGCCTCGTCGAACGGTGCTTCGACCGAGCGCACAACGACCGTGCCGCGGGCGACCAACGCGGCAAGTTCTTCCGGCGACACCACCATCCGGCGCATACCGCGACGGTTGACGATCAGCAGGCGCGCGGTCAGCGGGCTGATCCACGCGACGCGTGCGGTGGACGCGTGGCCCTCGTCGTCGATCAGGTGCAGGCCCTGGCCGACGCGCAATCGGCGCATGCCCGCGGCGATGGCCGGGTCGAAGCTGAGCGTGTCGGTACCGCCGACCACACGCAGCGCCGACGCGGCGCCTTCGTCCTCGGCGGCGTCGGGTTCGCCGACCTGCGATTGCGGCTGGTACACGGTGCGCGCGGTGTCCGGCAAGCCGAGCGCGGCGATGATCCGCGCCATCGAGTCGCGCGCGTCGCCGGCATCCATGCCGCAGCTCGAATAGCATTCGCCGAGCGGCAGCTGCAGCGCCAGCAGTTGGTCGGCGACGGTCGCGCCGCGCGCGTGCGCGGCGTCGACGTCGACCTGGATCATCGCGTCACCGACCGCAATCGCCGCGTGGTGGCGCTGCGATTGCGGGCCATCGCGCAGCCAGGTTTGAGTGAGGTAATGCCGCCACTGGTCGTCGAGGAACTGCGCGACCGCCTGGGTCAGCCGTCGATCGGCCAGCCGCGACGCGACCA
Organism: Luteimonas sp.; assembly: GCA_050737635.1. Taxonomy (GTDB): domain Bacteria; phylum Pseudomonadota; class Gammaproteobacteria; order Xanthomonadales; family Xanthomonadaceae; genus Luteimonas. The sequence continues at coordinate 8,357 of JBOHYD010000215.1, forward strand.
GGTCCTCGGCGGCGCGGCGCGCATGTTGCAGGCGCTCGCGGCCGTGGATCGCCTCGGCGGTGCGTTTTTCGGCGATCTCGGAGCGTTTGCGCTGCTGGTCGAGCTGATCGCGCAGTTCGGCGGCGGCGAGCTCGAAGATCGCCTGGTCGGTCTCGAATTCGTCGACCACGCGTTCGACCGCGTGCTCGGCGCACTGCAGGGTCTCGCGGTCCTGCGCGGTGTCGCCGGTATTGCCGTCGCAGGCCTCGGTCAGCGCGTCGAGCAGCTGTCGGGCCGGATGGCCGCGCCGGTTGAACATCGAGTCGTCAGTCAGCGCGACCTTGAGATAGGGCATCACCAGCCGTCCGTACATCGTGCGCGCGTTGTGCATCAGCTCGTTGGCCTCGAACAGCGACTGGAACAGGATGCCGATCAGGTCGATCGCGTCCTGCTCGTCGCCGCTGAGCGCGGTCTGCGACGGATCGAAGCCGAGCTGGCGGACACCGTCGAGTAGCTCCTCGCGCAGCACGCCGGCCAGCGGCCGGTCGCCCTCGCCGGCCAGCGCGCGCGCGAACGGCGTCGGATCGTCGCCCTGCAGCAGCTGAGCGATGCTGAACAGCTCCTCGGTGCCGAGCACGTGGCCGCCGCCGGACGGCTGCGCATTGGCTTGCACGGTCAGCGCGGCAGTCGCGTTGACCTGTGCCTCGGCCTGCGCAAGACGCGCGCGCCAGGTCCGCAGCTGTTCGCGGACCACGTCGCGGTAGCGCGGCGGCCGGCCGGCATTGTTGTGCATATAGACCGGCGCTGCCGAGTACGACCCCGGCGGCTGGGAATACACCGCCTGCTGGGGCATCGCCGTGTCTGTCGGCGCGTGTCCGGATGCCTGGTGCGACGGGCCATTGTGTTCGACCACACCACCGTCGGGCACCCATTCGCCGTCGCCCGACTGCGCGTCAGCGCGAACCCCGGTAGCCGCGTACGGTGGCTTGTGGCTGGCCGGTGACGCGTCGCCGACCATCAAGCCAGCGAATCCCGCGGCCTCAAGCGCGGCATTGGTGCGTTCGTAGATCGTGCCCAGCGCGTGCGGCAGGCGCTTGTCGTGCAGCCGGAACACCAGCGTGCGCAGGCCCGGGGTGAGGTCGTTACTGCCAAACAGTGCGGTGAACGCACCGACCGCGGCCTCGGGTCGCAGCGGGTTGTACCGCTTGCCCTGGTCCTGCACGCCGAGCGCGTTGGCCAGCGCCTGCAGGCGTTCGTCGAGCAGCTCCAGCGGGCGCAGGAACTGATGGTCGAGCAGCTCCTGGGTCTGCTGTCCGGCAAGATGGATCTCAAGCTCGTCCTCAGACATCAGACTCAATGACTTCGGCGCGCTCTGTCCCTGCCGCGGGCGCAGCCACTGGTCGAACTCGCACTCGATCGCAACGCGGTAGCGCGTCGCCAACTCCAGCTCACGGTGCTGCAATGCGATGACCGCGAGGCGGTCGTCCTGGTTGGCGCTGTAGTCATGACCGGCCAGCGACGCCAGCCGTACCTGTTCCTCGATGCTACCCCAGAAGCCCGACAATACGCCGCCCATCTCGATGGTGGCATTGCGCTTGATGACCTCGAACACGCGTACGGCCTCGCTGCCGGCACCTCGACCATATGACGAGGCTGAAAGCGAACCGAACTCGTCGGAGGGCATCATTGGCGGAGAATACGAATAAGGCAGCTTCCCGCGCCTACCATTCAGCAAACCGGAGCCTCCCGTCTGTGACAAGCATCACAAAACAACCGCCCCGCAACGATGACACGCTCACCCACCTCGACGCGCGACGCTCGGTGCCGGCCCGGCAACTCGGCGCGCCCGGCCCCGACGACACGACGCTGCTGCGCATGCTGCAGTCGGCATCGCGCGTGCCCGATCACGGCAAGCGCGTGCCGTTCCGCTTCGTGCGCATCGCCGGCGACGCCCGTCACGCGCTCGGCGATGCGCTGGCGACGCGCGGCCTGCAGCGCGATCCTGATGCCGGCGATGCTGCGGTCGAAAAGGATCGCAGCCGCTTCGCGCACGCACCGCTGGTGATCGTGGTGATCGCGGTGTTCGATCGCGACGACGCCAAGATCCCGGAACACGAACGCCTGCTCAGCGCCGGCTGCGTCTGCTTCGCGTTGCTGCAGGCGGCGCAGGCGATGGGCTACGGTGCGCATTGGCTGACCGGCTGGCCGGCATACGACCCGCAGGCGCAGGCGCTGCTCGGCGTGCAGGCACACGAACGCATCGTCGGCTTCATCCACATCGGCACGCCGAAGATGCAAGTACCCGAACGCGAGCGACCCGACGTGCGTGCGCTGCTCACCGACCTCGCGCCGTTGTAGGAGCGCCTCATGGGCGCGAAGCCTTTGCGCTAGATTGGCCAGAGAAAATCTCAGAGAAAAGCATCGCTCCCGTGGGGCGCTGCGACATAATCCGCGGATGATCCGGTCGCCGCTGTATCTCGTCGACGCCAGCCTGTACGTGTTCCGCGCCTGGCATTCGATGCCCGACGAGTTCCACGACGCCGACGGCTGGCCGACCAACGCCGTGCACGGCTTCGCGCGGTTTTTGCTGGAACTCTTCGAGCGCGAACGGCCGACGCATCTGGTAGTTGCCTTCGACGAAGCGCTCGACAGCTGCTTCCGCAACGCGCTGTACCCGGCCTACAAGGCCAACCGCGAGCCGGCGCCGGCGCCGCTCAAGCGCCAGTTTGCGTACTGCAAGACGCTGTGCGATGCGCTCGGCCTGAGCGTGCTCGCGCACAGCGGTTACGAGGCCGACGACCTGATCGGCACCGCCCTGCATCTGGCGCGCAGCCACGGCCAACGCGGCGTGGTGGTGTCGGCGGACAAGGACCTGTCGCAGTTGTTGTTGGACGACGACGAGCAGTGGGACTTCGCGCGCAACCTGCGCTGGACCAGCGCCGGGGTGAAGGCGCGGCTCGGCGTCGAGGCGCGGCAAGTCGCGGACTTTCTCGCGCTGTCCGGCGACTCCGTCGACAACATCCCCGGCGTGCCGGGCATCGGCGCGAAGACCGCCGCGGTGCTGCTCGCGCAGTTCGGCAGCCTCGACGCGCTGCTCGACCGCATCGACGAGGTGCCCTACCTGCGCTTTCGCGGTGCCGCGCAGGCGGCGGTCAAACTGCGCCTGCACCGCGAGCGAGCGCTGCTGTGCCGACAGCTGTCCACCATCGCCCTCGACGCGCCGCTCGGCGAGGCCGCGCCGCCGTTCGCACGCCGTGCCGCCGATGCGCCGACGCTGCTGGCGCTGTGCGACGCGATGCGCTTCGGACCGATGACGCGCCGCCGCCTGCAGGATGCCGCGCTTTTGTAGGAGCGCCCCATGGGCGCGACGTGCTTTCCCGTGAAA
>JBOHYD010000216.1:0-2832 GCA_050737635.1 Luteimonas sp.
GCAGATCGTCGGCGCCGACGATCTCGAGGCCGTCGGCCGACCGCGGCGGCAGCAGGGGCGTGGACAACGCGGCAGTCGGGGCGAGCGCCATCGGGCGGGTCTCCAAAACGTGTCAAGAGGCTTTCGCAACAAAAACCTCAAAACGAATATACTCCGTTTCGGAGATATCCCGCAAGCACGCCAAAACCGGACCTACCGTATGCCCACGATCCGCTCTTCCCTCCCGCACGGCATGGCCATCTCCGACGACGAACGCGCCTTCTTCATTGCCCTAGGCCAGCGCATTGCCATCCAGCGCAAAACCCAGGACATCACGCAAGTGGACCTGGCCGAGCGGCTGGGGATTTCCCAGCAGGCCATGAACTCGTTCGAGAAGGGACGCCGCCGCGTGCCGGTGTCGCTGCTGCCGGTGATCGCGCAGACCTTGCACACCACGCTCGATGCGCTGGTCGCGCAGGAGACCACGGCCTGTGCGCCGGCACCGAAGAAGCGCGGGCCGCAGAAGAAAATCCGTCAGCAGCTCGAGCAGATCGAAGCGCTACCGCTGGTCAAGCAACGCGCCATCCAGCAGCTGCTCGACTCGATGCTGGCTAGTCAATAAACGCGCACATCAACTCTACGCGAGCGCCATTCGGCGACTCATACCGACAAATTCGAAGAAGCCAATAGGGTTCAGCCAGCCTGGTTTTCCAGGGTGTTTTGGAACCATGGGCGTGCTTGTGGCAAAAAAAGCACTAAGGTTGCACCGAGTTGAGCGGCCGCTAACAACGCGGTTAGCACTGCAGATGAAGGATTCGAGGAGATGTCGTGAATAACCACTGGAACGGTTATGAACAAGCCCAAGACCATCAAGATCGCATTGAGCAGTCTCGCCCAATTCTTGCCATACCAAATCGCGAGAACCAGCAGTCCGGCGAGCGCAAATGGGATCGAATACGCAATCGCGCTAGAAAGGAGCAGGCTCCCACTCTTTGCAATTTCCAAGAGCGTGGTGACGAACGACGCCAAGAGGCATAACCATAGAATCAGCGCAGCAATGGTAACCAAGGCGGGCCGAGCATTTGCGGTCTTCATTTCGACTCCTGCTGATGCTCGGACCATTGATTGGCCCCTTCGTTTAGTACATCTGCACCTTCAACCGAGACTTGGGCGGCCTTCTCGCCTGTCAACAGCTTTGCGCCCTTCGCCAATGGTCCGACCGCTAGCGACGCGGCACGCTCCGGCGTCGCATCCAACGCGAAAGCCACACCATGAGCCACTCTGCCAGCGGCAACGGCAACCTCGGCAACGACCGGGGCACTAGCGAATGTCACCGCTGTGGCATCCGAGGCCAGGCCAGCTTTGTCGCCGACCTTTGCACCATTCTCTGCCTTCGTTTGAACGGCTTTCGCAACTACTTGAACCTTAACCACTTCCGCCTCCACCGGTTTCGCCATCTCCTGAGCGGCCGAACGATTATTCGAATTTTCGGAATTGGCATCCAACCCCAAGCCCCTCACAGCTGCCTGAGCGATCCCCTTGGCGTCGTCTATTAACTCTCCGAACTTCTTTGCGAGACCAGCTACTCTTCCATCCGGATCAGTGAATCGGTAGGGATTGTTGCTCGCGTAGTTGTACCGGTTGAACTCCGACTCCGCGGGATCCCGAGAATCGAACCTTCCAATCTGCGGATCGTAATAGCGCTGAACACTCTGACCCGACGCGATCCGGCGCCGCCGCCGGTGCGTGGCCTTGATGCGGCGCGGCCTGGCGGTGGCTAAAACGGCTGACACGGGTTTGGCGCTTCCTCAAAAATCCCTTGAAGCACTTTTTCGCCCATGGAAGGCTGGCCGTCAAGGCGCTGCCCACCCGTTGCCCACCGCTACGGGATGCTCGGGACATCCGCTTCGCGGTGGACAACGCGTGGACAGCGCACGCTCACTTCGCTTCGTCGCTCGATCTAGGGCCACACCTTCCCCCTGCTGACCAGCGCCCGGCCAGGCCTGCCGCGATGCGATGGTGAAGAACCCGGGCGCAATCGCGCGGCAGCGAGCGAAGCAGCAAGCCAGGATGGCGCGCAGACGCCGCGCAGCGGCGTGCAGGACGCTACAACACTAAGCGCCGCAGGAGCGGCGCACCTTTGAACGCACAGGGACGTGCGGGCGGGGCCAATGACATAACGACGGATTACGCGGGCGCGGGCTTTCACGCGGCAGGACGCCGCGTGCCGCGCCAACCAGGCAGGAGGCCTGCGCGTAATCGCGCGTTATGTCGTTGGGCCCGCCCAGAGCCCCACGAGCGCACGCGACGCCAGCGGGACGAAGCGAGGACGATTTGCGTGAGTGGGGATGGGGGAAGCGGCAGCGATGCGAAGCGGCCAGCGCGCAGGGGCAAGGCCGCTGCGGGCTGGTTGAGCACGGCTTGTGCACGCGCACCGCGGGTGCACGCGATCGCGAGGCTGGAGCCGAGCGTGACCGAGGCGAAGCACGCCAAGGAGCGGAGACGGCCAGGGACGGCCGGTCAGAGCTGGCGCGGCGCTTGCGGGCGTAGCGGAACGCAGCCGCGGTGGCGGCGGAGTGCAGCGGAGCTTGCAAGCGGCGTGACAGCGGTGGGAGGCGACACTCGTCCCGCTCACCGCTGTTGCTGTGTCAGTCGTCGACGTCGAGCTGCTCGCGTTCGCGCCGGCCCAGCTTCGCGGCCGGGTGCGTGGCCGCGTGCACGGCGTGCAGCCGCGCGATCGATACGTGGGTGTAGCGCTGCGTGCTGGTAATCTGGCCGTGGCCGAGGATCTCCTGCACGTGGCGGATGTCGGCGCCGTTGTCGAGCATGGCCGTGGCCATGGTGTGCCGGAAC
>JBOHYD010000217.1:0-2194 GCA_050737635.1 Luteimonas sp.
GCGCCATCGCCGTGAGGTTCCCCACCCACGCTCCGCCGATGCCCAACGACAGCAGCACAAAAGGTGCGACGCAGCACACCGATGCCCCCATTGCCGCGAGCACTCCCGCTACCAAGTTTTGCTTTCCATTCCAAGAGGCCATGTCATGTTGTCTCAGCGCTCGTTAGTTACAGTCTAGACTCTGTAGGCAGGTACGGAATCAAGAGGTTTTTCATGACCGAAGAACTGACCATCGGCCGCGTGGCGAAGCTTGCCGCAGTCAACGTGGAGACGGTCCGCTACTATCAGCGGCGCGGTTTGCTCGACGAGCCGCTCAAGCCGGTGGGTGCTTGCCGGCGCTATCCGGCAGCAGCGGCGAAACGCATCCGTTTCATCAAGCGCGCGCAGGCGTTGGGATTCACGCTGGAGGAAGTCGCGGATCTGCTGCGGCTCGAGGAGACCCACGCCTGTGCCGAGACACGCAAGCTGGCGGTGCATAAGGTTGCAGTGATCGAGCGCAAGATGACCAATTTGGCGGCGATGCGTGAGGCATTGGACGGCTTGATCGGGCAGTGCGATGCCGGTCAAACCGACGGGGCATGTCCAATCATTCAGAGCTTGGCACGAGACTAGCTTCAACCCCTTGTTTATTGCGAGGCGCCTCTGAGGAAAATGGAGTGATGCATCAAGACGATTCAGATTGGGCGTCGTTGATGGCCGCGGCTCAGAACGGCGATCAACACAGCAACGCGCGCTTGCTGCGCGAGGTGACGCCACTGTTACGGCGGATGGCACGGCAAGGGTGGCTGCGGGGTAGCGACGCTGACATCGAGGACGTGGTCCAGGACACCCTGTTGACGATTCACCAAACGCGACATACCTATGATCCACACCGACCGTTTCTCCCGTGGCTGCTGACTCTCCTGCAGCGACGCATCGCTGACGGAGTGAGACGTCGCTCACGCATCAATCAGCGCGAAATAGCTATCGACACGCTTGATGTAACCTTTGTCGACACTCCAACGAATACCGATTGTGAGGCCTCGGTGGATAGTGGAGCCCTCAGCGCGGCGATCGCGCAGCTGTCACCCGGTGAGAGGCAGGCGATCGAACTACTCAAGCAGAAGGAGATGCCCTTGAAAGAGGCCTCAGCCAAGACGGGGGTGAGTGTCGCTGCGCTCAAGGTGGCGACGCACCGAGCCCTGCAACGGCTGCGTACCCTTCTGGCCGTGAAGAAGTGACATGAATACCGATAAACTGATTGCCGCGCTGGTGGCGGACCTCAAGCCGGTCCGGCGCCTGCTACCGCCTGCCTGGCGCCTCGTCGGCTGGCTTGCAATGTCGATCCCGGTGACAGCCCTGGTGGTCGCCACGATGCGGATTCGCCCCGATATCGCAGTAAAACTCTCGGACCCGGTCTTCATGACCGAACAGCTGGCGTCGTTGGCCACGGCGCTGATCGCCGGCTGGTCAGCACTCGTGGCGGGCGTTCCGGGTGAGGCGCGCTGGAAGATGTGGGCGCCTGTAGCGCCGCTGGCGTTCTGGATGGCAAGCCTGGGACATCAGTGCTGGGACGAGTGGGTACGCCTAGGCATCAACGGGATGGTGTTTCACCCCGATTTTATGTGCGTGCCAGCTATCGCGATGATCAGCGCGGTTCCGTCGTTGGCCATGGTGTTGGCGATCCGGCGCGGCGCCCGTGTGCGGACCTCAACTGCCGTTTTGTGGGGCAGCCTTGCGGCGGCGGCGCTTGCCAATGTCGGGCTGCGACTGTTCCATACGGAAGACGCGGCATTGATGGTCATCGTCTGGCAATTCGGCAGCGTCCTGCTGTTCATGGCGCTGGCCATGCTACTTCGAAATTATCTGGTGCCAAAATGGGCTACGCCCGGCCGTGGCTAGCCAGAGTTACAGTGTCGTGTGATCTGTTTGTATCGCATCGAGAGTAACCTTTTGCGAGCCGCGACGAAGTATTAGGTGTCTGTCTCGTGTCGAGGCCGTTCATTCCTGGAGACTTTGCAATGGACAACCGCCTACTTGCCAGCACCGCTCTCTCCGCCGCCATGGGGTTGGTACTCATGATGCAGGGCGCAGCAACCAGCGCCCAGGGCATGGATGACATGTCGAAGGCGCCGCCTGTCGTGAAGGAAAACATGATGAAAATGAAGCAGCAGCACCTCGAAAAATGCTATGGGATCAATGCTGTCGCGAAAAA
>JBOHYD010000218.1:0-6355 GCA_050737635.1 Luteimonas sp.
GCTGTTGCGTTGCGGAAGCCCGCAAACCGCAAACCGCTGACCGTTGAGCCGACGCCTGCGACCATCGCCGGCACGCACGCCTTCAGGTGGCGAGTGCCCGCTCCCCATTCCCCATTCCCCATTCTCGGCCGTTAAGCCTTAGTCTCCCGAGATGACCTCCGGAGAGTCGGTTCTTCGTCCTGCACACGCTGTCGCGCCCGCCGCCGACACGGTGCCGGACTACGTGCGCGAGCTCGAGCGTGCCGCCGGCTACCTGCCCGATGCGCAGCGCGTGCTGCTGCGTCGGGCGTGGGCGGTCGGTGCCGCTGCGCATGCCGGACAGACGCGTAAATCCGGCGAGCCGTACATCACCCACCCGATCGCGGTGGCCGGGGTGCTCGCCGAGCAACGCGTCGATGTCGAGACCCTGATCGCGGCGATTCTCCACGACACCGTCGAGGACACCTCGACCACGCTCGACGAACTGACCGAGGAGTTCGGACCGACCGTCGCCGAGCTCGTGGACGGCGTCACCAAGCTCGACAGACTCGACTTTGCCAACCGTCAGGAAGCCGCCGCCGAGAGCTTCCGCAAGATGCTGCTGGCGATGGCGCGCGACTTGCGCGTGATCCTGATCAAGCTCGCCGACCGCCTGCACAATATGCGCACCCTCGGCGCGCAGTCGCCGGAGGCGCGCGAGCGCATCGCCCGCGAGACACTGGAGATCTACGCGCCGATCGCGCAGCGCTTGGGCATGAACCTGATCAAGGCGGAGCTGCAGGATCTGGGCTTCCGCACGCTGCATTCGCTGCGCCATGCGGTGCTCGAAAAACGCATCCGCACCCAGCCGCTGGTGCGCCGCGAACTGCTCGCCAAGATCGAAGCGCAGCTCGCACAGCGGCTGACCAACGAGGGCCTGCAGTACCGGCTGGTGAGCCGGGTCAAATCGCCGTGGAGCATCTACAGCAAGATGCAGGCGGAGGGGAAGACTTTCACCCAGGTGGTCGACATGTTCGGCTTCCGGGTCATCGTCGGCTCGGTAGCGGACTGCTATCACGCGCTCGGCGTCGTGCATTCGGCGTACAAGCCGCTCGACGGCCGTTTCCGCGACTTTATCGCGATCCCCAAGGCCAACGGCTACCAATCGCTGCACACGGTGCTGTTTGGCCCCTATGGATCGCCGATCGAGGTGCAGCTGCGCACCGAGGAGATGGACCTGATCGCCGAACGCGGCATCGCCGCGCACTGGGCGTACAAGCACGGCGGTGCCACGCCGAGCAGCGCGCAGGTGCGCGCGCAGTCGTGGATCGCCAGCCTGTTGGAGTCGCAACGCGCGACCGGTTCGTCGCTGGAGTTTCTCGAAAACGTCAAGGTCGACCTGTTCCCGGACGAGGTCTATCTGTTCACGCCCAAGGGCGCGATCCTGTCGCTGCCGCGCAATTCCACTGCGCTGGATTTCGCGTATGCCGTGCATACCGACGTCGGCAACCAGGCGGTCGCCGCGCGCGTCGACAAAAAACTGGTGCCGCTGCGTACCCGGCTGACGAGCGGGCAGAAGGTCGAGATCGTCACCGCCAAGTCGTCACTGCCGAAGCCGCAGTGGTTGGAGTTCGTGGTCACCGGCAAGGCGCGCACCGCGATCCGCCATCAGCTCAAGCATCTCGAGCACGAGGATGCGGTGCAGCTTGGCCACCGCATGCTCGACCGCGCACTCGAAGACATCGACAGCTCGCTCGAACGCCTGCCGGCCGCGCGCCTGGAGGTCTACCTCGCCGAGCACCGCTATCCACGGCTGGAAGCGATGCTCGCCGACATCGCGCTCGGCAACCGCATGCCCGCGCACGTCGCCCAGGGGCTCGCGTGCGAACCGAGCGACAGTGACGATCCGCTCGGCATCGTGCGCGCGCCGCGCAACGGCGAGCGCATCCTGATCAGCGGCAACGAGCGCGGCGTGATCACTTTCGCCAACTGCTGCCTGCCGATCCCCGGCGACGAGATCATGGGTTACCACAGCGCCGGCCGCGGCATCGTCGTGCACCGCCTCGACTGCCCCAACGTGGCCGAATACCGCAAATCGCCGGACCGCTGGGTGGCGATCGGCTGGGACCACGAGGTGGTCGGCGATTTTCAGGTCGCGCTGCGCATCGAGGTCGGCAACCGTCCCGGCGTGCTCGCCCAGGTCGCCGCCGCGATCGCGCAGGCGCAGTCCAACATCGACGGCGTCGAATACCTCGAACGCGACAGCAGCATCGCTGCGATCCGTTTCTCGATCGAGGTCCGCGATCGCGAACACCTCGCCGAAGTCATCCGCCGCGTGAGACGGCTGGGCGTGGTGCACGGGGTGCAGCGGCTTTGAAGCCGGGAATGGGGAATGGGGAATGGGACGCCGGCGTTCGGCATGTGCACTTGCTCGTCATCCCAGCGAACGCTGGGACCCACCTTGATTTTGCTGATCTGATCGAGGCTAGAAGCAACATGGATCCCAGCAATTCGCTGGGATGACAGGCGAGCCTTTATGCTTCCTTCGTCTTCGCTGCCATTTCCGGACCCCATCATGCCCCGACAGCCGATCAGCACCACCGACGCGCCCGCCGCGATCGGCCCGTATTCGCAGGCCACGCGCGCCGGCGACACGGTGTTCTTTTCCGGACAGATCGCCCTCGACCCAGTCACCGGCATGCTGGTCGACGGCGGCATCGAGGTGCAGGCGCGGCAGGCGCTCGACAACCTGGCCGCGGTCTGCGCGGCCGCCGGCGGCTCGCTCGACGATGTCGTGCGGGTCGGTTTGTACCTGACCGATCTCGGCGAGTTCGCGGCGGTCAACGCGATCATGGAGGAGTACTTCAGCGCGCCGTATCCGGCGCGCTCGACGATCGAGGTGTCGGCGCTGCCAAAGGGGGCGGTCTTCGAGATCGACGCGATCATGGTGCTCGACTGACGCAGTGGCAAAGGTGTCCCGCCAGCCGCGCGCGGCCGCCGCGATCAAACTGGTTGCCGCGCCTTCGCTCGCGCCGGCCGGTGATGCGCCGCTGGCGGCGCTGCCCGGCGTCGGCCCGCGCGTCGCCGAAAAACTCGCCGCGCGTGGCCTGTTGACCCTGCAGGACCTGTGGCTGCAGCTGCCGCGCCAATACCAAGACCGCACCGCGTTGGTGCCGATCCGTGGCCTGCAGCCCGGCGTCGCCGCGCAAGTGGAAGGTGTCGTCGAAGCCGTCGAGCGCGGCTTTCGCTACCGGCCGATGCTGCGCGTGGCGATCGGCGACGCCTCGCGTGCGACGCTGGTACTGCGGTTTTTCCACTTCCGCGCGCAGCAGGTCGCGCAGTTCGTGCCCGGCGCGCGGGTGCGCTGCTTCGGCACGCCAAGGTCCGGCCAGAATGGGTTGGAAATCGTCCATCCCAGCTACCGCGTGATCGAATCCGACGACACCAGCGCGCTCGGCGATCAGCTCGATCCGGTGTATCCGGCGATCGAAGGCATCGGTCCGGCGACGCTGCGCCGGCTGATCGCGCTCGCACTCGATCGCCTGCCGCCGGATGCGGCGATGGAATTGCTGCCGGATGGCCTACTGCGCGAACACCACCTGCCGCACGCGCGCGACCTGCCGACGCTGCGCGCGGCTTTGCTGACCGTGCATCGGCCGCCGAAGGATGCCGATGTCGCAACGCTGATCGCCGGCACCCATCCGGCGCAGCGCCGGCTCGCGCTGGAGGAACTGCTCGCACACCATCTCAGCCTGCGCCGCCAGCGCATCGCGCTGCAGGCGCACGCGGCGTCGCCGCTGTCGGGCCGCAGGCTGGTGAAAAAACTGCGCGACGCACTGCCATTTGCGCTGACCCGGGCGCAGGACCGCGTGTTCGCGCAGATCCGCGCCGATCTCGCGCAGCCGTCGCCGATGTTGCGGCTGGTGCAGGGCGACGTCGGCAGCGGCAAGACCGTGGTCGCGGCGCTGGCGGCGATGCTGGCGATCGAGAGCGGTCGCCAGGCGGCGTTGATGGCCCCGACCGAGCTGCTCGCCGAACAGCATCTCGCCAACCTGCGCGGCTGGCTGCAGCCGCTCGGCGTGCGCGTCGAATGGCTTGCCGGCAAGGTCACCGGCCGCGCGCGCGCGCGCGCACTCGCTGCGATCGCCGACGGCAGTGCGCAGGTCGTGGTCGGCACCCATGCGCTGATGCAGGACGGCGTGGTCTTTCACGATCTCGCGCTGGCGATCGTCGACGAGCAGCACCGCTTCGGCGTGCATCAGCGGCTGGCGCTGCGCGACAAGGGTCGGGCGGTAGAGGCGGGTGCCGAGCCGCGATGCGCGAAGGATGGCGCTGCCGGTCAAGACGCCGATGCCGAAAGCCTCCGCGTACCGCACCAACTGGTGATGACCGCCACGCCGATCCCGCGCACGCTGGCGATGGCGGCCTACGCCGATCTCGACGTGTCGGCGATCGACGAATTGCCGCCTGGCCGCACCCCGGTGCAGACCGTGGTGTTGAGCGCCGAGCGTCGGCCGGAGCTGATCGAGCGCATCCGCAGCGCTTGCGCCGACGGCCGTCAGGCTTACTGGGTGTGCACGATTATTGATGAGTCCGACGAGGTGGTCGCGCAGGCCGCGCAAAGCACCTTCGACGCGCTGACCGAGGCGTTGCCGGCGCTGCGCATCGGTTTTGTGCACGGTCGCATGAAGGCGGCGCAGAAGCAGTCGGCGATGCGCGCGTTCAAGGCCGGCGAGCTCGATCTGCTGGTCGCCACCACCGTCATCGAGGTCGGCGTCGACGTGCCGAACGCGTCGCTGATGATCGTCGAGAACGCCGAGCGCCTCGGCCTGTCGCAGTTGCATCAGCTGCGCGGGCGGGTTGGGCGCGGTTGCGCGGCATCGAGCTGCGTGCTGTTGTACCAGCCGCCGCTGCCGGCGATGGCGCGGCAGCGGCTGGAGACGATGCGCCAGACCAGCGACGGCTTCGTGATCGCCGAAAAAGATCTCGAACTGCGCGGTCCCGGCGAGCTGCTCGGCACCCGCCAGACCGGCCTCGCCGCGTTCCGCGTCGCCGACCTCGCCCGCGATGCCGAGCTGCTGCCGACGGTGCAGGCCATCGGCGCAACCCTGCTGCGCGACGCGCCCGACATCGCTGACCAACTGGTCGCGAGGTGGGTGGGCGGGGCGGTGCGGTACGCGAGCGCGTAGGAATGGGTGATTTGGATCGCGCTCTGCTTCCCCTTTTGCAAAAGGGGCGAGGGGGATCTGCTGTTTGGGTTGCGGCGAAAGCCACGGCGAGCGCAAATCCCCGCGCTGAGCGCTGTCCCTTTTTCAAATGAAGCAAAGGCATGATGCTTCCGTCTCCCGTCTCCCGTCTCCCGTAGAAAAACATGGCCAACAAGATTCCGCTGCTGATCGACACCGACCCCGGCGTCGACGATGCGCTCGCGCTGCTGATGGCGTTTGACGATGCGCATCACGAAGTCGTCGGCCTGACCATCGCCGCCGGCAACGTCGGCCTGCCTCACACCGTCGCCAATGCGCTCAAGCTCTGCGAGGTGGCCGGCCGCGACGATATCCCGGTGTTTGCCGGTTGCGCGGCACCGTTGCTGCATCCGTCGCCGGATGCCGGCTATGTGCACGGGCAGGACGGTTTCGGCGATGTCGGCTATGCGCCGGCGCGGCGCACGGCGCAAACCGAACACGCCGCGCAGGCGATCCTGCGGCTGTCGCACGCCCATGCCGGCAAGCTGCTGCTGGTCGCGCTCGGTCCACTGACCAATCTCGCAGTCGCGCTGAAGCTCGACCCGACCCTGCCCGAGCGCATCGGCCGGCTGGTGGTGATGGGCGGCGCGGTGACCGGTCACGGCAACATCACCGCGGCGGCGGAGTTCAACATCTATTTCGATCCCGAGGCTGCGCACATCGTGTTTGCGGCCTTCGCGCGCTTCGATCTGGCCGACTGGGAGGCGACCGTCGCCCACGGCCTGCCGCACGACGAGGTGCTGCGCTGGCTGCAGGCCGGCGGCGACGCGGCGACCTTCTATGAATGCATCTCGCGCAAGACCCGGGAGTGGTCGGCCGAGCGTCGCGGCGATCGCTGGCATTCGGCCGACGCTCTGGCGATGGCCTATGCGCTGCAGCCCGATGGCGCGCTCGAGACCGTCGAACGGCCGATATCCGTGGCCCTGGGCGGCGCGCCGAGCCGCGGCAGCACCGTTGTCGATTGGCAGCGCCAGACCGGTACCGCCGATCGAGCGCGGATCCTGATGCGCTACGACCAGGCGCGATTCGAGGCGATGGTCCGACGGGCGCTCGGCGTGGCCTGAGGAGCGGGGGAGAGGGGAGAGGAGACGGAAACTTCAGCTCCCCGGTCCCGGTCCAGGGCAATCGGGTGAACAAGTTACCGTAACTAC